>JBAVAV010000458.1:0-5340 GCA_049585895.1 Candidatus Sulfotelmatobacter sp.
GAACGTAACTCTGACCAACACCGGCACGGGCTCGGTGACGATTAACAGCATCGCAACCAGCGCTCAGTTCGGGCAAACCAACACTTGCGGCTCGAGCCTTGCCGGCGGAGCCAGTTGCACAATTTCCGTCACCTTCACACCCACGTCAGCCGGCAAGCAAACCGGAACCCTCACCATCATCGATAGCGCGGGTACCCAGACCGTCGCTCTCACCGGCACCGGGACGGCGGTCAAGCTGGTGCCCAAGAGTCTGAATTTCGGCAATGTCGCAGTTGGCGGCAGCAGCGCAAAGCCGGTTACTCTGACCAATGTCGGCAGTACAACGCTGACCATCTCGAGCATCACCACCTCAGGACCGAATGGCGGGGAATTCTCGCAGAGCAACAGTTGCGGCAACACCGTGTTGGCCCACGCCAGTTGCACGATTAACGTGATTTTCAAACCACAAATGACGGGAACCAGATCGGCAACCCTCACCATTGCCGACAGTGACCCGACCAAGACGCAGACAGTGAAGTTATCCGGGAACGGCATCTAGAGGATTCAGGATTTACGTAAGCGCCGTCGGCAACATTGCGAGGGTGCCCCGCCCTTGTCGCGCTTTTTGCGACAGAGCCTGCCCTGAGCTTGTCGAAGGGCGGGGATTTTGATCTCCGTGAGGTTGAGGATGCAGCCAGGGTCAAATTCCCCGCCCTGTCCCTGCAAAGGACGCAGGGACAAGGACGGGGCAACCGCGAGAGTAAGATTTGCGTGAAAGGCTGGGCCAGCCCCCGTCTCGCAAGGCGTAAAGGCGCGGTTAGGATCACCCCTTACTGACAGTGAGCTGTCATATGAGTTTCAATGGCCGTTAATCCAGTCTCACCTGAGACATCGGGGTCATTACCGCTTGTAACACCCTCTGCTCCATTGCAGCTTGTAATCCCGGTCAAGACAAAAGCATTCGGGTGATTGCTGCTCGAGAAGTTGCTATAGAAGTAGTTACCCTCGGCCGCAGAGTTGTTTGGGCAACCTTGATTGGTTTGACAACTCCCAGTTGCGTAGCCGGAGCATAGCCAGCCCGCCATACCGTTGTTGGTGTACGTCAGATCGGCCCCAGTGGTCACGATGCTCATAGCCAACCATGCGGCATCGGAAGTCAATGACGTGTCGTTGCTCCCGTTGCATGTGTTATCTCCCGTCCAACCTCGAACGCCTGTCCGAGATCCTGCAACATACCAAGGCGCATCGGTCCAACTTGTGGTTCCCGACGAACAACCGTACTCCCCCGAACCGCAAATTGTCTGGGTTCCCGCCCTGGGCACCATGCAACCTTGCTTAATGTCGCTGAATACGGGACCGGAAAGCAACTCCACGTTCTTGAGAAAGCCCTTAGCGTTGTACCAAGCCATCGAGTAGCCAATGGCTCCGGATCCTGCGGACGCCCCTTGGGCGCATACGGGCTTGCCCGTAGGGTGCACTATCCCAGTGTTATTGATGTAGTTCAGAAAGGTCGCAGGGCGGCACGCAGCAGCCTGAATGTTATACGCGTAGGTGACTGGGGTGCTTCCGCCGGTACAGGCAGCGGGTATGTTGGTATCCTCCCAGTCCCAAGCCCAAGCTACCTGCACCACGGCGTATCCGTCGTTAAAATAATCTTGCGCATAAGTGAGCTCCGCGCCTGGGTAAGCTGCGGCTGACGTGCCGCTTCCTCCTGAAAAGAGGACAATGACCCCCTTCGGGCTGGCAGGGGCATCATAAGAAAAGCTGAACTGCAAGTCATCGGCATTGCTACAGCCGGTGACTACGCCTGAGTAACATGTTGCAGGGGTGCCAGGGTCAGAGAAAAAGTCGCTGCCGCAACCGCTTAGTGTTGAAACGCTTTGTCAGGCTTAGGAGTAAGAGGGTGAAGAGGGGAAAGAGCATGCGTTTCATGTGAGCACCTCGTGGGGGATTTACTGGAAGTGCGCTCAATATACTTTTGCATGGAGGACTTGTCAATGTATAATTACGCCGTCGCTGTGGAATATGTAGTAATTTGTTCATCTCCCCTCTATTCTTGGCAAATGTTGTCCATCAGCCGCACGTCCAGAAGGAGCTTCACGCCATGCTACGATTATTGCCCTCTTCCATCATCTTCACCTTGACCAGCTTAATTTTACTTTGCGGCTCTGCGAACGGGCAGTTCGAGACAAGAGTTAGCTATCCGACCTTTCAAAGCCCCACCTCTATCGGTGTAGGCGACTTTAACGGCGATGGCAACTTAGATATCGCCGTAGCTGCGAAACTAGTCAATACAGAAGTTTCCATATTTCTGGGCAAAGGAGATGGAACCTTTCAATCGCCCGTGAATTACGCGGCTGGCAACGGGCCAGCTTCCATCGCGGTTGCGGACTTTAACCACGACGGGAAACTTGACCTGGCTGTGGCCGACGCCGTATCCGCGACGGTCAACGTGCTGCTCGGAAACGGAGACGGTACGTTTCAGACGAGCAGCTACAGCCTTCCCGAGTATGCCTCACTGGTTTTTGTGGGTGACTTCAACGGAGACACCGTGCCCGACCTGGCAGTGCTGGACGCCACTCAGGATTGTTCATGCGTCAGCATTCTGCTCGGAAACGGGGACGGCACGTTTCAGGCTGCAAAGAACGTGCCCGTCAACTATAACGAAACCATGGCGATCGGGGATTTCAATGGAGACAGCAAACTTGACCTTGTAGTCGCCGCCGCCGCCGGCGTTACTAGCAAAATGCAGATTATGCTCGGTAACGGCGACGGAACGTTCAACGCTGGCCCATCGTACCTCGTTGGTTCCGACCCTATCTCCATTTCTGTTGCCGATCTCAATGGGGACAAAAAGCTGGACATAGCCGTCGCGAGTGATGTTGCACCGGAGGTTAACGTGTTTTTGGGTAACGGCGATGGAACCTTCCAATCCCCGTCGGTCTACTACGCGAAGGACCCCGCATTTGTGATGTTGGCCGATCTTTCGGGCGACGGTGTTCCTGATTTGCTGGTTGCAGATCGGTTTAATCAGCCTGGCCTCACGATTTTCCCCGGTAACGGCGACGGAACCTTTGGGATATCTAGCTATTACCCGGCAGGGCGCGAATCCGCGTACGCCGCGATCGGCGATTTCAACGGTGATGGAAAGCCGGACCTCGCCGTTGCCGACTTTCTGGCTAACAAGGTGATAATGCTGTTGAATACAGGAGTAGCCACGTTTTCGCCAGTTACGCCCATCACCTTTGTCACTCAGCTGATCGGAACCACGAGCGCATCGCAAGCCGTCACGTTGACTAACAGCGGAATGAAAACCATGGCCATCTCTTCGATGGCGGCGAAGGGACCCTTTGCTATGGCCTCCACCTGCGGCCCGTCCCTGGCCGTTGGCGCAAGTTGCAGCATCAGCGCAACCTTCTCTCCCAAGGCGGCGGGGACCGCCTCAGGCACGATTTCAATTTCCGACAGCGCCTCCAGCAAGCCTCAGGTCATCGAGCTGGCGGGCACGGGAACCGTCGTGAAGCTATCGCCCTCCAGCCTGAGTTTCGGCTCCGAAAAGGTTGGAAGCAAGAGCGCCCCCCAGAAAGTTCGTATGACGAACGTCGGCAACTCTGGGCTCAATATCACTAAGATCCAGCTTGCGGGAAACAATCCCGGAGATTTTTCCGAGACCACGGGCTGCTCTTCCACCCTCGCCGCCCATGCCACCTGCTCCTTCACGTTAACCTTCGCCCCCACCAAGACAGGCGCGCGCGTCGCCGCCTTGCAGATCACCGACAGCGGCGGCGGCAGCCCCCAAACCGTCAAGCTCTCCGGAACCGGCGACTGATCTGCTTTTAAGTCCCCCAATCATGGCCCGGCAGAGACTTCGATGGCAGGTTGGCCCAGCTTTGCCGACACCATACCAACTGAGGCTGCCCCGGTCTTCGCGGTTTTCGAAGAGCTTGCCCTGAGCCTAGCCGAAGGGCCGGGAATTTCGACGGCCGGCCGCTTGGGGCTTTTGACTTGTCTGGCCGGGATAAGTTCTGTTTCCCTCTGCGTCGCGCGCCGGACAAAAAATCCACAGCCGGTTGTGATATCTGACCTTGCGCTCGTTCTCGATTTGTCCCATCATTGCCCCAGCAGAGGCAGTACAAGAGACTCGCTCGTCCGAACCGGTCCAGAGCGGAGTCGGGCTCTAAGTCCTTTGTTCGAAAGATTTTAGCCTCTAAGTTCTTTGAAAACCGTATTTTGCGGGGGAATTTCGCGCTAACTTACTGATTCTAAACTGGGTGCAGGAAGGGGGGGAGGGGTAGGTATCCTCGTCAAAATGGTAACCCCATGGTTTGGGCGGACGCGTTCTTAGTTACGAGGTTTCAACTTTGAAACCTGCTTCTGCTAGAAGTCCGTAGAAGGATTCAACGGCGCGGTCTGAAAGGTTGGAGCGATTGCCGGCGCCTGCAGCACAGGGCTCTGTCTTCCCGCCTGCGTGGGATCAAACACAACGAACCCCACACCGGGAGAAGATGTGAGTGTAAAGTCGTCCTGTCCGGCGGTGGCCACACAGGCTGCCGGCGTCGATTGATTGCAGCCGGGATTCGGAAAGCCCGGATCCCTCACCGCGCCCTGCGCATCTTCGCCCAGGCCCTGCCACTGGCTGAACGTGTAGAAGGTCCAGCTGGTCCCGCTGAGGTTCAGCGTGTCGCACAAGGGATTGGTTGTAGCCTGCTGCACGTGAAACGCGTCGGGATCAGTGAGGAACGAACCATCGGCCCGCCAGTACAAGTTGCTGCTGAAGCTTTCGAAATCGGAAAAGGGCGAGCCGCAGGAATAGGTGCAACCGCGCTGCGGCAGGAATCCTCCGCCTCTCTGATTGCTGAGGTTGAAGTAGAAAATATTGTTGCTGGCATTAAATTCCAGGACCGGCATGCCCGCGCAACTGTTGTTCGGGTAGGGATTGCTGACCCCGATCATCCCCGGCCGCCCGAGCGCGAAAATGTTGTTCTTGATGGTATTCGCCGGCTCCCCCGGAGTGGGACCGTTCGACATATTCATCGAAAGCGACGCCGTCCGGTAAACCAGATTGTTCTCGACGTTCACTCCGGCCGTCTGCGCGTCGAGATAAATGCCCTGTCCGCCGTAGCCGTCGGCATCCAGGGTGAAGGCATCGACGATGTCATGGCAGCGGTTGTTCAGCACGTTGTTTCCGGTGGCGTAATTGTTCGGGCCTCCGGTGTTGAAGTAGATGCAGCCCAGATCGTCGGTCATGCCCTGTCCAATACTGTAGATGTGGTTGAACGACACAGTATTGTTGAAGGCTCCGTGGCCGCCCACGCCGAAAAGGCAGCTCAGCGAGCAGATTTCGATGCCACTGTGATAACC
>JBAVAV010000459.1:0-2419 GCA_049585895.1 Candidatus Sulfotelmatobacter sp.
CTCCAAGGCCGTAGGCCGAAACCTCGTAGTGCAGGCTGCCGTACTTCCCTTCCCGGCCGTTCTCCCAAACCTTGCGGTAAGTCGCGGCGGCGTCCTGATTGTGGCCCCCCGCGCGCAGCAGGTTCGCTTCTTCCAGGGGAAACAGATAATCCCTCGGATAGCGCGCCGCCAGCTCGTGCATGATGGCCTGCGCCTCGTCGAAACGGTGCTCCCGGCGCAGAAACAACGCCAGCACCACCTTGGCGTCCACGCTGCTCTCGACATTGGCATCGGCCACTTCGTGCAGGTAGGCGAAGCCTTTCTCTTTCGATCCGCCTAAACCGATGAGAGCCACGGCGGCCTTCACGCTCCAGGGCAGGCTGCCGACCACGTAGTTGTGCGCGCCTACAACGAGTTTAGCGTCCACGTAGGCAGGGTCAAGCTCGAGTACGCGCTCATGATCGTGGCGCGCGCCCACAGCGTTACGCAAGGCAGATAGCCAGGCTCGTTCAACCAGCGCAGTGTAAAGAGCAAACTGCGCCCGGGTGACGCCGCGAGCGTAGAGCGCGTCCACATTGTTGGGATTGGTTTTCAACTGCTGTTCTTCCAAACCTTCCGCCCGGTCCACCAGTTGCTTGATCCGTTCCTTGACCTTCGGATCGGCGGGACGATGGGCTTGGCCGATAAAGCCGTCGCTGGCGTACTCGCCGGTATTCATCGCGCCCATGTGGTAAAGCTCTCGCAGCAAGACTGCGGTCAGCAGGTGATTCACGGCAAACGGATCGGTGGGGCGCCGCTCCAGGTTCTTTTCGAACTCCTGGATCGAGCGGTCGTAATCCATGTTGTAGAAGTGGTCGAAGGCGGAATCGGTCACAGGATCGCGCCTCGGAAAGCCGGGCGCAGCCGCAGTCGGGCTACTCGTACTGGGGTGTTCCTGAACTTCCGCTTGAACGGCTGGCAGGCAAGGGGCAGCCATACAGAACAACACAGCACTGCAAATCAACTTTGTCGTAATCACGAAACTTGCCAGCTTCCCACGGATACTTCTCAGTTTAACCGATGCGCGGTCCGATGCGAGGAACCAAGAGCAGCATCGATCCACAAATAGGAATTCAGCTCTCCTCGAATTGGATTCCAGCAATCTATTCCAGCAATCAATGAATCGCCTCGCAGAACGCGATTGATTGCGGGAAAAGATTCGGGCGGAGCCGGGCGCGGAGCCTGCAGTTGGAGCGTCGATTGGGCATCGCCCTAAGGTAACTGATGCATCTTTACTTGGGTGGGCACGTAATAATTGCCCGCAAGTTTCCGGAAATCACGCCCTATAAAGCTGCAACCATTTGAATGGCAAGGATTTTGACAGAAGGGGCCTTTGGCTGTTGGGTTGCGTCGCTGAGTTTAAGCTTTCTTATGTCTGAAGTAATTCATGACACTCAGCATGACTTCTGGCGGCCTCCAACCGTCCGTGCGGACGCCCCCCTTGCCACCATTCCCGTAACGGCACCCGGCATGGCGGCGATGTGTGCCGGTTGTGGTTCCGAGTTCATGATTGCGGCGCGATTTTGCCACGCCTGCGGCGTCCGTCGTCCCGGGGTGGAAGTCGCAGTCAACGCTGACAGTTCGATCATTGCTGGTCTCTGGGCTTATGCGGTTTGGTTGCGATCCACTATGGCCGCGATTCCCTGGCGCAAGATCTATTTCCCCGGCTGGCTTCACTACCTGCACTTTCACGAAATTAAGCGCGGGGTGGGACTACCGACTGCATCGCTGGTCGCGTTTCTCATCGGCCTGGGATGCGTCGCCGGAGCCATCGGCGTCAGCCTCTTCTATAGAGCGTCGAACCTGGCCGAATTTCAGGCCCTCCAGTTGTGGCGGATGGAATGGCTGCTGGGAGCCACCGCGTCGTTTGTAGCTGGAATTCTTCTGAAGAAACCGTCCAGCCCCGATAACGAATAGACTCTCGCTCTGATGCCAGCTTAGTTCGGCTTGGGATTCGCCGAAGCCGGGAAGCCTGCCTACGAGTCGCTTCCTGAGCCGGCGGCGCGCCGCTGCTGATTCATGCGGTAAAGGTGATGCACCGGCCCGGTTCCGCGGCCCAGAGCATGTCCGGCGGCAATCGCCGCCGAGACGTAGGTCTTGGCAAGCAGCGTGGCCTCGGCCAGTCCCCGATCGAGCGCCAGATGACAGGCGATGGCGGTGGCGAAGGCGCATCCGGTTCCGTGGGTGGAGTTCGACCTCTGCCGCTCCGCTTTGAAAACCTCCTGCTCGATGCCTCGTGCGCTTCTGTAGCTCAACAGATCCGTAGCCTTCTCGAGGTGTCCGCCGGTGATTACGACCGCGGCCGCTCCCAGTTCGTGCAGTTTGCAAGCCGCGGCTCGCATCCCGTCGAGATCGCCAATCTTCAAGCCAGTGAGGGCGTAAGCTTCATCGACGTTCGGAG
>JBAVAV010000460.1:0-2387 GCA_049585895.1 Candidatus Sulfotelmatobacter sp.
ACGTAGCACGTCCGAGGTCTGAGGTCGGAGGTCTGAGGTCCGATCTTCTTTCATCCGCAGTCCCGGCACATCTGGTGAAGCATGTTCACGGTTTTCCAGTTGCGCGTGGTGGCGCGATTCAGCAACCGCCGCTCCAGAGGATTATTCGCCAAACTGCTGTGGCCGTATCCATTTGGGAGATATAAATAGATCTCTTGGCCAACGCAGCAAGAGCGGTCTGGAGCTCTCGTAAGTCCCGCCAACTCTCGCAGAGCCGGTCGCGCAGGAGCCTCAGGCAAGAAAACGACATGAAGCCTTTCCAGGTTGATGCCGCGTTCTTTTGCGTAGGGATTGTTTTCAGTGGCTTTGACCATGTCCTCGTGGGTTCTGGTAATGACCAGCGCTGAAAAGCCAAAGTCTTTGAGGATGCGCTCTTCGATTCTTGGACAACACGGCCGGGGAAACCTTCGACGCTTTGAACACGACGTTGCCACTCTGGATGTAGGTTTGAACCTGCTCGAGCCCCAGCGCGGCGAACGATTCTCGCAGCCGGTCCATCCGGATTCGTTTGTGCCCGCCCACGTTGATCCCGCGCAGCATTGCCACGTAAATCGGCATAGTGACCGGTTTCTTCAAGGATACGAAATCTTTCCCAACACCGCTGCCCGCTTAGCTCCGGTCGCCGAAGGCAGGTTTGACGGCCGCTGATGCCAGGTTTCATAGGCGAGAACGGCAAAAGCCACGGCCTCTTTTGCCTCCGACGGCAAGCCAAACTCATCGGAAAATCGCAAGCCCACGCCGAGTGGCGCAAGAGCTGCGGCCAACATCGCCACCAGCGTTCCATTCCTGGTCCCGCCGCCGGAAAGAATCATCTCTCCAAATGCTTTGCGCCGCGTGGACCCCGCCGGCTTCACCACAAAGCGCCGCACCGCATCTGCAATCGACCGCGCCGTCAGCGCAGTCGCGGTCGCCACTACGTCTTGCTTCCGGGCGCGCCCGCAGCTTTGCAGAAAGTCTCGCACAAACTCTCGTCCGAATTCTTCGCGGCCGGCAGTCTTCGGCGGTTTTCTGCGGAAGAAGCCGTCGTGCAGGATTCTCTCGATGACAGGCTCCAGCGGTACACTTGTGCTCGCGATCTTTCCGCCCCGATCGAAAGGCCGTCCGAACAACTTCCGGGTTACAGCATCGATCACCATGTTTCCGGGTCCCGTGTCGAAGGCGATTACGTCGTTTGTATCGGTGCCCGCGGGAATCGCGGTGAGGTTGGCGATGCCTCCAATGTTTTGCAAGATTCTCCCCGTGCGAGAATCGCGAAACAGCAGGTAATCAACAAAGGGAACCAGCGGCGCGCCCTTGCCGCCAACCGCAATGTCGGCAGAACGAAAATCAGAAACCACAGGCACGCCTACCCGCGCGGCAATGATCGCGGCCTCGCCCGTCTGCCACGTTGCCGCGAGCGGACGACCAAGAAAAACGCGCGCCTCTCCCTGATGATAGAGAGTTTGGCCGTGACATCCGACAAGCTGAGCTGTAATTCGAACCCGACGTTGCGTAGCCAGAACCGCCTCGGCATACAATTCGCCGAGAAGGAAATTCAGCCGTGCCAGTTCGGCCACGCGAGCGTCAGAAGCATTCATGGCAGCCAGAATCGCTGCCTGAAGTTTCTTTGAATAAGGGTACTCCGCGTGCCCCAAGAGCTTTATCTCGAGCGGGCGCCCTTGGCCGCCGGAATTCGCAGCCGCAACCGGCGCTGGGCGTGACCCCGTGCGGACTCCGTCTCCCACACGAACCAGCGCCACGTTGATGCCGTCGGCGGAAGTCCCGCTCATGACCCCAGCAACGATCATTCCTTTCTTTGTCCTTATTGTTGTCACCTCCGCAGCCGCGCGTGCTCATCGCGATCCAACTGCGCCAACCGGACTTGTTCGCCAAACTCCCACAACCGCCGCGACAGCTTTTCGACAGTGGCGGTCGAGGGCGGTCTTGTGCCAGGCAGGGCGTGCGTCCGTTTCTTAAATGCCAGTACGCGTCGCCGAGATTCTACGACGCGACCAGCAAACTGCCGGTCACGGGCTGCGGCCTTAACCAGCGCCTCGTGCGCTTGTTCGATGTAGTCTTGGCGATGGCAAATCAGGCACAGATCTCCGCCGGCGCGGATGAATTCCACGGCAGCCTCGCCAATCGACGCCGCCGACAGAACCCCGCCCATCTCCAAATCGTCCGAAGCAATCAGGCCGCGGTAGCCGATGCGCTTGCGGAGAATGTCTGTAATCCATTTCTTCGAGAGCGATGCTGGAGTCTTGTCGTGAGTGACCTGCGGATAGGCGGCATGCGAAATCATGACAAATGGCATTTGACGGTGAAGCACGCGGTACAGAACCAGATCTTCGGCCCAGAGTTTTCTAAGC
>JBAVAV010000461.1:0-6375 GCA_049585895.1 Candidatus Sulfotelmatobacter sp.
TCACTGATCTAGGAGCTTTTTCTTTTGCGGGCAAGACCATCGACTTCGGAACTTTGGAGTTGCACAGCGGGGGCAATGTGGTTCAGTTGACGCTGATGGAATCGGAACTCCTGCGGCATCTGGTTCGCAACGACGGCCGGGTAGTATCGCGCAAGCAGATTCTCGAAGAAGTGTGGGACCTGCACGAAGACACCGATACCCGCGCCATCGATAATTTTATGGTTCGTCTGCGGCGTTACATCGAGGACGATCCCGCACAGCCGCGGCACCTGCTCACGGTTCGCGGAGTAGGCTACCGGTTCCTGGCGAATCCCCAGAAATGATGGCTTAACAGTTTGCTGCAAAATTCGGTATGCGCACCTAGGGGCTAAAGGCCTTCCCGGAATGAATGGCCTCATCACAGCGCTTGAAGCGCTGCGCCACCCAAAACCCACAGTTTCAGCAAAACCGTTAAGCCCGGCACAACTCCGCGACCAGGGTTTCCCGCCGCTCAAGGGCGATGCGATCAAAGCGGCGCAAGACAACGACGTAGCCCGTGCACGTGATCGCGGCCAAAATGAGGAAGATGGCGGCGGCAATCCAGATACTGCCGAAGTAGCGGGCAATCACGAAAACGCTGATCCCAATCCCCACCACAACGATTTGCACCAGCAGGCTCAGCAAGACTGTGGTCTGCGAAGCGCGTTGCCGTCCGAAACTCGAATAATCGATCTTTTTTGGCGAGTAGATAGAGAGCAGATTACCTGCGGTAAAGTTGACCGGAGCGGCGAATAGCAAGCCTGCCAGCGATGCGATTGTGATGGCGAGCGTGGGCGGACCGTAAAGCAAGATCACGGCCATCCAAGAAAAGGCGATTTCCATGACCAGAATGCAGGCATGGGTCAAGTTCTTGGCCAGCACGATCTCGCTGAACCGCGCGGGGGACGCGAAGAAAAACTGGATGCCGGCAGCGTCTCCGCCAAAGCTGTTGTAGACAAGATTCGTCAACACCAGCAGCGAGTAAGCGGCTGCGGCAGGGAAGGCCAGGTTGGGCCCGCGTGTCAGCAATGCGCCCGAATGCCGCGCGGAACTCATGGGTCCGAGCCGAAAAACGACCAGTATAAAGACCGGCATGATCAAGGTAAGCAGCATCGGCCCGCTGCGGCTCAGGTAGCGAACCTCCTTTTCAAAGACGGCGGTGACCGATTGTGAAAGCCCGGGGAAATTCCATCCCAGGCGAAGTCGGCGATCTTTTTCGTACACAGTTCGGGCGCGCACCTCGCTCAGATTCTCTCCGCGATACTGCGCGGCCAGACGCACGTGGAGAAGGTAGCCGGTCATCGGGCCAAAAGCGCTCAGCAGCAGCAAAGAGCTAAAGCCGGTCATGAGTTGAGATTTGGCCGTCTGCGCAATAGCGTCGGCGGCCAGGCCCGGCGGCAGAATACCTTGCGCGGGCTTTACGATTTCGACAATGCGGAGGGCCTCCGGACGGGGTTTTTTCTCGAAGTGTTGGGTAAGGGGGCCGATCAGTTGGAAGCTGAACATCAGCAGGACAAATAGAACTCCGATGATCTCCCGCGTGCGGCGCTGGGCCAGCCAGCGTTCCACCCAGGCGAACACCATCTGCATGAAAAGAACATTGAAGGCGGCGAAGATCAGCAATACAAGCGCGGTCCAGGGCAGCAATGCCGGCTTTGCAATGCCCACGCCAATCAGGATGGCGAGGGACCACGCGCTGCCGACGGCAGTTGCGGGATCGAATGATCCGTTGGCCAGCCGGACTAAAAAATACGAGCGGTAAGTGAGCGGGAAATGCAGCAGCTCGGAAGAATCAGGGTTGTTGGTGAAAGCGGTGGCCATGACGGGGAAGCCCTGCCAGAAGATGAACACCGGCCACAGGAGAACCGCCAGCATTTCCGGCTTGCCGATCGAGACGAAGTAGTAGGCGCCGATGGCCATGCCGGTGGCGCCTCCGAGTCCAAGCAGCACGAAGACCAACGAGATGACGATGCGCGACACCAGCTCCATCTTGCCGCGCGTGGTGCGCAGCGAGTTGGAGAAAAGCCGCCAGCGCAGCCAGGCGATGGTTGCGAGTTGACTGCTCCGGTGTGCTGAGAGAAGTAGTTCGCTCATACCAGTGGCCGCGCGTATAACCAGAGTACGCCTTTCCGGACAGAACGTTCCCACTGAAATTGCACTTTTCTAGAGCTGACTGTTGTTGCGCTGCAGGCATTTGCTGGCACATGCGCGCTAACGGTCCCACGCAACCGGCATCCCGATACGGGAAGCCACGTCCATCCGGGGTGACCGAAATCATTGTGTTCACCGCGGGACGGGGATTAGCTTTCGAGACAGAGAGCAAAATCGCGTCAGCAACGAAGCGGAGATGAAAAAGATGGCGGTCACGCGCAGGTATAACTTTCCGACCATTGGGTTCGCAGCATTTCTGCTGCTTATTTGTGCCACCGGGTGCAGCGACCCCGACCACAATGGTGGCCGCAACCCAGCCGTAACCCCTCCCACAGCGACATCATTATCTCCTCCCAATGCTACCGCCGGAGTCTGTCCCAATACCGTCGTCACAGCTACCTTCAGCAAAGCGATGAATCCGGCAACTATCAATGGCGCGACGTTTACATTGACGGGGCTGGGATTGGCGAGCGTGGCCGGAGCGGTGAGCTACGATGCGCCCAGCGACACTGCAACTTTCACCCCCTCGGCCGGTCTCCAGCTGCAAACCGTCTACACCGCCACGATCACGACAGAAGCGAAAGACCTTTTCGGCAATGGGCTGGCGAATAACTTTGTGTGGAGCTTCACCACGGGCAGCGCCACCTGTCTCGCTGGCCCGCCCACCGTGGTTTCCGTTGCCCCTCCAAATGGAGCGAACGGGATATGTCCCAACAGCGTAGTCGTTGCTGCCTTCAGCGAGGCGATGAATCCCACTACCCTCAATGCCACAACGTTTACATTGACCGGTCCGGGTGCAACGTCGGTGATGGGACAAGTTGTCTATGATGCGGCAGACCGGGCCGCGACCTTTACCCCAACCAGCAATCTCGCACTCAGTACCACCTACGACGCCACCATTACAACTGGAGCGCAGGACCTTGCGGGTAATCCCCTGGCAACGGATTCGATTTGGAGCTTCACTACTTCGGCGGTGGCGTGTCAAAGCCCTGCGGTCCCGCTGGGATCGGCAGCGAGTTACGAAACTCTGGCGGGCTCCACTGTGACCAACACCGGCCCGACCATCATCACGGGTGGCGATCTCGGGCTAAGCCCGGGAAGCGCGGTCACGGGGTTTCCGCCGGGAACGCTTACTCCTCCCGCCGTAATGCACGTAACCGATCCGGCCGCGGCGCAGGCCGAAATGGATCTGACCACCGCATACCTCTACACCGCCGGATTACCCGGAGGCGCGGTTCTGGCTGGCGATCTGAGTGGCCTCACCTTCGCCCCCGGGCTGTACACCAACTCGAGCACAGTCATGCTGTCGGCTGGAAACGTGACGCTGGACGCCCAAGGGGATCCCAACGCCGTTTTCATCTTCCAGATAGGGTCCACGCTCACGACGATAGGCAGTACACAGGTGGTTCTGGCCGGTGGCGCCCAGGCCAAGAACGTCTTTTGGCAGGTTGCCAGCTCGGCCACTTTAGGGACGAACTCGATCTTCCAGGGAACCATCATGGCGCTGCAATCCATCTCGCTTGATACCGGCGCAACTCTCACCGGACGAGCACTGGCGCGCAATGGCGCGGTCACTTTGGACAGCAATATGGTGACAGCTCCGTGAGTTCTGAAGAATTGCGGTGGTGGACTAGTTCGAGCCTGGTCCATTGTCCGGCAAGCACATTTCAAGTTACGAAGTTCGGAGAAATCGTTTATATGTCTACACATTGGCACAACGCTGCTGGCCGGCTTGCCTTCCTGTGCTTGGTGGCTGTTGCTCTCCTGTGCAGCCTGTGCAGGTTGACGGCGGCGCAGAATCAGCCTGCTCCCAAATGGGAGCTTTACGGCGGATACTCCTTCTTTTACCCCAACGCCGATGTGCACGGTGTGCTTCCGGCGGGCGTACTCCCGGCGAGCAGTCCTTTGGAATCGAATCCCAGGGGTCTGGGCGCCAGCGTCACTTATGATTTCAACCGATGGCTCGGATTGACCGGCGACATCAGCGAGCAGAAAGCCAGCGACGAGACGGGCGTGCCCATGCGAATCGACGATGCTACTTTGTTCAACGGCTCATTAGGACCGAAAATAACATTTCGCAGCCCCCACTTTTCACCATTTATCGAGGCCCTCGTGGGTTGGCATCGCCTGACGTCCGACCTGTTCCGGCATGATGACCGCTTCGGATTCATGGCCGGCGGCGGTTTCGATGTGAACTTGAATCGGCACTTTGCGTTGCGCCTGTTGCGGGCCGACTTCGTATTCTCGAATCATCAGTTTGGACCGGAGTCTACGGTTCCCGCCACGGACGTAAGAGGCGCAAGACTGCAAAGTGGGATGGTGTTCCTGTTTGGCCCGGGATCCGCCGGGCCCCGTGTTTCCGCCAGTTGTGCCCTCCATCCCAGCGCAGTCCTGGTAGGTGAGCCGGTGACCGCGACTGCTGTGGGAACCAACTTTAATCCTAGGCATTCCCTGAATTACACATGGACGAGCACCGGCGGCGCTCTTAGCGGTAAGAACGACACTGCGAGTTTGGACACGAATGGCATGACCGGCGGCAGTTACACGGTTACCGCCCACATCTCGGATCCTAAGCGAAACCAGCGGGCCGAGGCCAGTTGTATGGCGACCTTTATCGTGAGGGAGCCTCCGAGGAATCCACCGGTTGTGTCGTGTTCGGCTAGCCCGGCAACCCTCCAGACTGGTGCGTCTTCAACCATCCGTTGCCGCTGCACCAGTCCTGACAATGCCCCAGTAACAATCGGCGGCTGGGCCGCCAGCGGCGGCAGCGTTTCCGGAAGCGGAGGAGGCAGTGCAACTCTGAATACGGCGGGTGCGTCCGCCGGTCCAATTACGGTGAGTGGAACCTGCAACGACTCCCGTGGACTGAACACGCAGGCTGTCGCTCAGGTGATGGTGGAGAATCCCCCGCCGGTCTCGCCTGAATTCCGGCAACTCGAAGCGAGACTTGCTCTTCACAGCATTTACTTTCCGACCGCCCAGCCCAGGGCCGACAGCCCCGGCCGAGGTTTGCTGGCCAGTCAGCAGCAAACGCTGATTTCGCTGGCGCAAGACTTCACGAAATATCTCGAAACGAAGCCCGACGCCCACCTGATTCTCGAAGGCCATGCTGACCCACGGGGCTCGCCTGAATACAATCAGGCGCTCTCCGAACGGCGGGTCGAGCGCGTCCGCGGATTCTTGATCAAGCGTGGTGTTCCAGCCGCAAATATCGAAATCAAGGCATTTGGCGAGGAACGAAATCTAACCGAGGCTCAAGTAAGAGATGCGGTTGAACAGAACCCTGAGTTAACCTCAGGACAGCGGCAGAGAGTGCCCGACAATCTGCAGACCATCCTGCTGGCCAGCAATCGTCGCGCAGACATCACCCTGAGTAGTACCGGTCAACAGTCGGTCCGCCAGTACCCGTTCAACGCTGTGGATTCCTTGACGCTGCTACAACAGGCAGCAACCAGGAAAGCGAACCGGCCGTCGGCTAGGAGGAGAGCAAAGGCTGGCGCTCAGCCATAGCGGACGCCACAAGGAAAAGTGTCAGCTATAGTTCAATAGGCATGGAAAGGAGCCGACGGTTTTTATCTGACGTCAGCTAGTTGGATTAACCGCTGAATCGTATCAATCGGTCACAGCGCCCAAGGCGGGTTCTAGACTCCTGGCAGCGATGGTCATTGGATTAATTACCTCTGGCCTTGCGTTCTTCATCCCAGCCAGGAAAGTTCCTGCTCGCTCTGGCGCGAGCCGCCGACCGTGCGCAGGAAGATTTCCTCCAGGGTCATCCTTTCCCCGGACAGCGCCGGGTCAGATCCCGATCCGTCAGTCGAGCCCGCAGCTATTTGCGCCCGCACTCCGGCGCGCAGTTCATCGAGCGATCCCTGGGCGACCAGGCGACCCCGATGAATGATGGCGACGTGGCTGCACAGGCGCTCCACGATTTCGAGAACATGCGAGGTGAGGAAAATCGTAGCGCCCCGCGCGATCATGCCCTGCAGCATGGACTTGAGCGTGCCGGCGGCGATTGCGTCCACGCCTTCGAAAGGCTCGTCGAGAAACAGAACCTTCGGACCGTGGATTACCGCCGCGGCCATGGCCAGTTTTTTCTGCATGCCGTGCGAGTAGTCGGTAACCAGTTTTTTTGGCTGGTCGGCAAGCTGCATAAAGTCGAGCAACTCGCCGGCGCGCTTGGCCGCAGTTTCACGGTCGAGGCCATAC
>JBAVAV010000462.1:0-3469 GCA_049585895.1 Candidatus Sulfotelmatobacter sp.
ATCACAGATCAAGAACCGCGAAAAGGGCATGCGCGTGCTGCGCTCGCGCCTCTACGAAATCGAAATGGAAAAGCAGCAGCAGGCTCTGGCCAAAGAACGCAAGGCCATGGTCGGCTCCGGCGACCGCAGCGAGAAGATCCGCACCTATAACTTCCCACAGAATCGCCTTACGGATCATCGCATTGGCTTTACCATCCACCAGTTAGAAGCCGTCATGGACGGCAAACTTCAGCCCCTGATTGAAGCACTAACGACCCACTATCAAGCCGAAAAGCTGAAGCAGGAAGCGGTCGCCACAGTCTGAGAGAGCTATGTAGGGACGCCGCCCCTTCGACTTCGCTCAGGGCGGCTTTCGGCTGTCCGTCAGTCAAACCTCGTAGCGCGGAGCCATCTGTGTTGAAATAGCTGCGTGCAACTTCGCCAGGCACTAACCTCCGCCATCGCCCGCCTCACCGCGGCGCAGGTTCCCTCCCCGCACCTGAACGCCGAACTCCTCCTGATGTTCACCCTCAACTGCGACCGCGCCTTTCTCCACGCGCATCCCGAGCACGAACTTACTGCCGATGAACAAACTCGCTACGACCGCGCTCTCGCCGATCGCGCTCGCGGCGTGCCCGCGCAATACATCACCGGCCATCAGGAATTCTGGGGCATGGATCTCATCGTCACTCCCGCCGTACTGATCCCGCGTCCCGAGACGGAGCACGTCATCGAGACGGTTATGGAGCTGCAGACGTCAGGCGTAAGACCTCACACTTCAGACCTCGGACCTCGGACCTTAGACCCCGGAGCCGGCACCGTAAGTCCGAAGTCTGACGTCCGAGGTCTGACGTCCGCTCTTCGCGTCGCCGATGTTGGCACCGGTTCCGGCGCAATCGCGCTGGCCCTGGCCAAAGAATTTCCTCAAGCCGAGGTCCACGCCATCGATATCTCCGCTGCCGCTCTCGAAATCGCTCACTCCAACGCCGCCCGCCATCAGCTCCAATCTCGAATTCACTTCCATAAGGCCGACCTTCTTTCCGGAATCGAGAACAGCTCTTTCGACCTCATCGTTTCCAACCCGCCCTACGTGGGCGAATCGGAAGAAGATAAAGTCCAACTGGAAGTTCGAAAATTCGAGCCGCGAAGTGCCGTCTTCGCCGGACCCAGGGGAACGGAAGTAATCGCCCGTCTCGTCCCGCAAGCCCGCGCCGCGCTGAAGCCCGGCGGATGGCTTGTGATGGAGATCAGCGGGACGATTGCGGACGCAGTAAAAGAGCTTCTGAAGGAGTGGGACGGGGTTCGAATCTCACCTGATCTTCAATCCATCCCTCGCGTGGTGCAGGCACGCAAGCCGCGCGAATGAAATCCGCACGGTAGATACGAAGACTTCCGACGGCGGACCGAAGCTGCCGCCATTGCCATTTTTGCGACTCTCTTTCAAGAGGCGGTAAGCGCTTTTCAATCAACAATCGCAACAATTAACAAATGGACACAGCTTTTACTCAACTTGACAATCCGCAATCGCAGAGCTCCGCTTCCACCGGTCCCTGTCCTTCCGGTGCGGCGATTGCGGGCCTGGTGTTTCCCCAACTTGCGCTCGGTCGGGTTAGAATAAAGGCACCCCGCGCGCGGCGGTTCTGCATCCAATCGCCATGCTTTCGGGAGTACAAATCCAGCACGATTGAGTTCATCGTCATAAGATCGCATGACAGGCCCCATGAAAAGATTGGTTTTCTTTGTAGCAGCGTTTTCGACGGTCGCAGCAGCCGCGCAAACCAAAGCCTCTGCGCAAGCTGACTCCAAGGCGCCGCAGAGTTCAGCGCGCAAGGCAGACAAAGGCGCCGCCTATTACCACTACACGCTGGCGCACATGTACGAGGAGGAAATCACCGCCTACGGCCGCAGCGAACTGACCACCAAGGCGATTGAGGAATATCGCGCCGCTATCGAAGCGGATCCCTACTCCGAATATCTCACGTCCGCGTTAGCAGAGCTTTACGCGAAGACCGGACGCATTCGTGACGCCGTCACCGAAGCGCAAGATATTATCAAGCGTGATCCTGGCAACCTTGAGGCCCACAAGCTATTGGGCCGCATCTATTTGAGATCGCTGGGCGATATGCCGGGCAGCGGCAGCGACAATATTTTGAAGCTGGCCATCGAGCAGTACGAACAGATCGTCAAGATCGAGCCCGCCAATGTCGACGACCATCTCCTTCTGGGCCGCCTCTACCGGCTGAACAACGACCTCCAGAAGGCGGAGAACGAACTCAAAACCGCCATCAAGCTCGATCCCACCTCTGAAGAAGCCGTTACCACGCTCGCACTCCTTTACACGGACGAAGGAGATACCGCCCGTTCCCTGCAGGTTCTCAGTTCGGTGCCCGATACGGTCCGCTCGGCGAAGCTTTATGCCGCGATGGGCGCAACCTACGAGCAACGCAAGGACTACAAGAGCGCCATTGACTCGTACAAACACGCCATCCAACTGGATCGCGACAATCTAGACGCAATCCGCGGGCTGGCCGAAAACCTTCTGAACAACGGTCAGATCGACGCCGCGCTCGATCAATACAGGGTCATCGCCGACGCAAATCCCGAGGATGCCCAGACGTTTCTCCGTATCTCGGAAATCTACCGCCGCCAGGGCAAGTACGATCAGGCTTTGGAAAGCCTCAAAAAAGCCGAAGCCATGGTGCCGGATGCCCTTGGAGTTCCTTACAACGTCGCGGTGGTCTACCAGGCGCAGGGCCGCTACGATGAGGCGGCGAAAGTCTTGCAGGATCTGATCAAGAAAACCGAGAAACCGGACTCCAGCTACAGCCAGTCTGATCGCAATAATCGCGCCATTTTCATCGAGCGTTTGGGTATGGTTTATCGCGATCAGGAAAAGTACCAGGCCGCAGTCGATACTTTCCGCAAAATGCTGCCGTTAGGCGATGACAATGCAAAGACCGGTTATCAGGACATTATCGATACCTACCGCGAGGGCAAACAGTGGCCACAGGCAACCGCGGCCGCTCAGGAAGCGGTTCAGAAAATGCCCAATGACCGGGCACTGCGCATGGTGCTCGATTCCCAACTCGCCGATACCGGGGACGCAGACAAAGCACTAGCCGACGTCCGCTCGTTGCTGAAAGGCACGCCCGAAGATCGCGAAGTCTATATCAACCTGGCTCAGATGAACAACCGGCTGAAGCGTTGGAGTGACGCGGAAGAAGCGCTGGACAAGGCCCAGCACCTCTCCACCAAGGCCGAGGATACGGAATACGTCGCCTTTCTCCGCGGCTCGACTTACGAACGCCAGAAAAAATACGACGAGGCGGAGCTTGAGTTCAAGAAAGTGCTGGCCGCCGATCCGCAGAGCGCCGTCACGCTCAACTATCTGGGCTACATGAACGCGGACCGCGGCGTGCGTCTGGAAGAGTCGCTTGCCTACATCCGCCAAGCCGTCAGTCTTGAACCCACCAACGGCGCCTATCTCGAC
>JBAVAV010000463.1:0-3198 GCA_049585895.1 Candidatus Sulfotelmatobacter sp.
GAAAGTGGCATACTGAAGACGAGCAAGCAAATTCCCGCCCGTTTTCGAGGATGCCGTGCGAACTAAACCCATTGTTTGGACGCTCTCCCTTTGGCTTCTATCCCTGTGTTCCACTGCGCTGAGTCAAAGCCGTCCGCCTGCGTCGAGAGGCGATGCAACTCTAGCTCCCCAACTTCCGGCAACAACTCCCGTTGACGATAGTGAAGTTCACGACCGCATGGTGAGAGACATGGCGAAGAAAGCGAATCAGGAACGCGCCGCCGCCATCAAGGCCGAGACCGAAAAACTGCTTAAGCTGGCCGTTGAACTGAAAGCGTCCGTGGACAAGTCCAATGCAAATCTGCTCTCCCTCGACGTCATCAGGAAAGCCGACGAAATCGAAAAGCTGGCGCACAGCGTGAAAGACAAGATGAAAGGCCCGAACTGACGGGGAAGTCACACAACGGTCGAGATAGGAGTCCTTTGTGGGTTAAGGAAGTCCTCGGGGTGCTGTTCAACCTCGGGGCGAGTCAGCCCGACGTTGCATAAGCTCCATCGTGCTACTGGGCCAGAAATCTCTTTTGGCAATCAGTGGACGCGGACACCAAGTGATTGAACTCTGGAGTTCCCCGAATCTTCACGAGCAATGGGTCGGTCTGTAAGGCGGTGGTGGCGCAGTAGTTGTGCTCGATAGCCCCTCCGATTAATCGCAGGGCAATGTCTCTCTTACCGCAGTAGGCAAGAATGCTTCCCTCCTCATACCAGGTCTCAGGATCGTGCTGGGCCATCACTGCCGTCTCGGTTTGCGCAGCGATCCGATCCAGGCTTCCATCCGGGTGCGCACTGAGGCAGGCTTCCAACAGATCACGATGCCATGCCGGGGTATCGACCATCCTCTTTGTAGCCTGCCGGGCTTCTTCCAGATTGCCTGCTCGCAGCAAAACGAATACGACCGAGCGATTCGACCATTCCGACCCGGCGTCCAGCCGGATAAAATCCATCGCTCGTCCCGTCTTTCCCAACTGAAAAAAGCTCCAGGCACAAGACCGGAAGGCGAAATTTCCAGGAGCCAGTGCAATCGCAACGTCACACTCGTGTCCTGCTTCTTCCAGAAGACCTGCATACCTCAATACGTAGCTCAAGGTGAAATGGGCGTCGGCACTCTTCGGGTGGCGCTTCACTAGTTCTTCTGCCTGTTTGTATGCTTTGTTCGACTCGCTTCGCTCTACATGATTCGTGATCAGATTTCCGGCTGCGTCAATCAGGTTGGGATCCAGCACCAAAGCCCGTTCATAGGCGGCATTGGAGCGTTCAAAAATAGCTTCCCCGCCATTGGAGAAAGTTGCGTCAAGGTAATATCGAGTCCCCAGCGCTGCCCATGCCGGAGCATAGCTCGGGTCCATCCCGACCGCGCGTTCCAGCATTTCTATAGCTTCCTTGTTCGGGGCGGAGTCGTGTGGTACCGCGACGCTGCGCAGATACAGATCGTAGGCCTCTTCGCTCTTGGGACGAGTACCGTTCTCCGCCGCGGAAACGGAAGCGCCAAGCACAGGCAAGAGTTCCTGTCGAACTTTTGCCGTAAGCTGCTCTCGCATCGCGATCATGTCTAAAGTCGAGACATTTATGGAGTCCCGCCATACGCTGCTGTTATTTTCAACATCCACGGCCTCTAGGCGGATCTGTAACTGCTCCCCCTCCCTCAAGTAGTGACCGGTCACAATCCTCGACACACGCATATCGAGGCCGGCCTTTTGCAAGTCCACGTTTGCGCCAATGTACTTGCTGGTCATCGCGAATGGTCGAATCGACAAGGAGGGCACTTGACTCAGCGTAGTCGCAATTTCGTCGGGCAGGGCCATCCGGAGAAAATCAGTATCTTTGTCTGAACCGAGATTTTGAAATGGAAGAACCGCGACCGCCGTTGCGCTTGCGCGGCTCGTTCCGGATGCCGAGCTACGCTTGAATTGCCAGAGAAGCACGCCGATCACGCAGGCAGCGACGATACCCGCGAACCACGCGACCTTCGCAAAGGCTGGCCGCTGGCCGGAAGCAGCGATTCTGCCGCTGTTCCCGGAGGTCGAATCCCGCCTGGCCCGCGTCAAGTCTGCCTTTATGTCGGAGGCGTGCTGATACCTGACATCCTGATTCTTCTCCAGCGCTTTGTCGACGATGCGTTGCAGCTCGGGTAAAACGCGGGGGTTCAAACGCGCAATCGGCGTCGGCGAGCCGTGCAGAATCTCGTCGAAGATAGCTCCTGATGTGTCACCCGTGAAAGGCAGCGCCTGGGTGGACATTTCGTAGAGCACCACTCCAAAGGAAAACAGGTCGGTACGAAAGTCCACGGGCCTGCCCAATACCTGCTCCGGCGACATGTAGGCCGCTGTGCCTAGAGCGGCCCCTGGGCTGGTGAGATGCTCAGCGACATTGCCGGCCAACGATTGCGTCTTCTCGGCGGCGATTTGGTTGGCAGACTTGGTGGGAACGGCAACCTTCGCCAACCCGAAATCAAGAATTTTGGCGTGTCCCCGCTTGGTGACAAAGATGTTTGCCGGCTTGATGTCGCGATGAACGATGTTTTCCGCGTGGGCGGCATCGAGCGCGTCAGCAATCTCGATGGCCAGGGATAGTAGAGTCTCGGTTTCCAGCGGACGGCCAGTGATGGTGTGTTTCAGCGTCAACCCGTCCAGATACTCCATGGCGATGAAGGTTTGGCCGCCCTGTTCATCAATCTCGTAGATTGTGCAGATGTTGGGATGATTCAGGGCGGAGGCGGCATGCGCCTCTCGCTTGAACCGAGCCAGAGCTTGCGGGTCTTTCGCGACATCGTCGGGCAGGAACTTCAGCGCCACAAAGCGTTGCAGCTTGATGTCCTCGGCCTTGTAAACCACTCCCATCCCGCCGCCGCCGAGCTTCTCAACGATGCGGTAGTGCGAGATGGTTTGGCCAATCATTTGGGGGAATGCCCGGTTTGCGGGTCGCTTCATCTTACGAACGCCGCATCCGCGCGTCAACGAATTGGCGCGAGCCCGTCGAACCCGACGTCCTGCCTCACACTGGGTAGTCGAGGCTATAGCCCAGGACGGCTGGCAAACCGGAAACCATCCAGAAGCGGGCTTCCAGGAAGTGGGCGGCACTCCGAGCGAAAAGTTTAAGTTAGTCCCTGCGGTAGTTTAAGCAACCTATTCACCGCCGCCCGACCGGATCCTCATCCCATAAAAC
>JBAVAV010000464.1:0-2569 GCA_049585895.1 Candidatus Sulfotelmatobacter sp.
GCCACCGACCAACCAGCGCCGGATCCGCCGACCACGACGCGGTAGCCGGCCGCCATGAGGGCCTCCTCGGGCACTTCGTTCAGGCGCGAGTGAGGGACGGGGAAGATGTCGGGCAGGCCGGCGGCGAGTGGGTCGAATGGGTCCTCGACGGAGCCTCCGAACACACCGCTGCACTTGACCGGCCGCGCGACCCGGTCGATCCCGTCGAACAGCAGGATGCTCGCGTGGGAGGCCAGGCAGGAAAGGAGCGTGGTCGGGACGTGGTCCGCTGCCCACTCCAGCACCCGAGCCAGGTAGGGCCAGTACGGCTCGAAGCGCATCTGGACCTGCGTCGGCTCGGTTCCGGTGACGATCATCGCGTCCGGCGGGCGCGACCACAACTCGTCGAGCCCGCGATAGCGCTCCTCGATCAGTCTCGCGACCTTCTCCGAGCGCGGGATCTCCTTGATCGTGTAGAGCTCGAACCTGACCGCGGTCGCGTTGGGGCCGAGCGCCGCGCCGCGGAACTGGTTCTCGGTGTCGAGGAACGCCGAGTCCGGCATGTTGTTGACCAGCGCGACGGTGATCGGACGAAGATCGGTGCGGTCGTCGAGCACGGTCATCTCTTCCACTGCTCTTGAAAAACGCCCGCTGCCTGGGCTTTCTTTCATCCCGAAGCAGGCCGTCGAGTCCTGGCAGGTGGCTGTCGCTTGCCGGTTAGACAATATGGATTGAGCGTCGTCCGGCCTGTGCTGTAGAAACGGGCCGGTCCCCCCACGGTGGTGGGGTGATGTTCAGCCGCGCGGCTGGTACCCGCGCGGCGGTCCACGACCGCATATTGGAGGAACCAGCCATGGCGAAGGCTAGATCCCTGGTCGGTCTGGACGTGCACGCGACGAAGATCGTGGCGGCGGTCCTGGACGCTGAGACCGGGCAGTTGCAGTGTTTCAGGTTGGGCGGTGAGACCGGGAAGACAGTCGCGTTCTGCGAGCAGTTGCCCCGTCCAGTGCGGGTCGCGTATGAAGCGGGCCCGACCGGGTACGGGCTCGCGCGCGAGCTCGTGACGCGCGGCGTGGAGTGTGTCGTGGCGGCTCCATCGAAGATCCCGCGCGGCGCCGGGGATCGGGTGAAGACCGACCGGCGTGACGCCGAGCATCTGGTGCGGCTGCTGATGGCAGGCAAGCTGCACCCGGTGCGGGTGCCCGGGCCCGAGGAGGAGGCGCTGCGTGATCTGGTGCGTGCGCGAGAGAGCGTGCGGATGGATCTGATGCGCGCTCGGCACAGGCTCTCCAAGCTGCTGCTCAGGCATGGACACCGGTTCGATGACGGGAACGCTTGGACTGATCGTCACCGCCAGTGGCTGGCGAGCATCGATCTCGGTTGGCCGGCTGCGCAGACGACGTTGTTGGACTATCGCGGCGCGATCGATGCGCTGTGCCTGCGCCGCGACAGCCTGGAGCGCGAGATCGTCGCGCTGCTCCCGAGCTCGCCGTGGACGCAGCAGACCGGCCGGCTGCGGTGCCTGCGCGGCGTGGACACGCTGACCGCTGTCGGGCTGTGTGCCGAGATCGGCGATTTCGAACGGTTCGCCAAGCCCGAGCAGCTAATGAGCTATATCGGCGTGGTCCCCTCCGAAGCGAGCACCGGGCAGCAACGCCGGCTCGGGTCGATCACCAAGACCGGCAGCGCGCACGCCCGCCGGCTGCTGACCGAGGCCGCGTGGCACTACCGGCCACGACCGAACCTCGGCAAAGCGCTCACCGAGCGCCAGCAGCACCAGCCACCCGCAGCGGTCGCGATCGCCTGGAAGGCGCAACTGCGGCTACACCGCACCTGGACGCGCCTGGAGGCCCGCAACAAGCGCCGCACCCTGATCGCGGTCGCCGCCGCCCGCGAGCTAGCCGGGTTCTGCTGGGCGATCACCCAGATCGAATGACCTAAACCCGACGATCCCGATCACATCCCGTCGGCTGGGTCGGTGGCGGCCCGGTAACGCGCGGGGAACCCGCGATCCGCCTATGAGCAACCCGCCCCCGGCTGGTGACGCTCGACATTAGACAGCGGTCACCCCACGACGAACCATGGTCCTGCGAACGGGGAGCCAACCCCGGAACCCGCGAATATCAGTCTGACCCGCGTCGCGCACAGCACACCGGACCGCCACCCACCCAGCCGACCACACACCCCCCAACACCAGCGCAAATGCGAGAAATCAGCCGTTCCCTCTTGACAGCCGGCTCTCCATATCAGGCGGCGGGCGGCATCGAAATTGATGGTCCCTGATGGGGGAGATCGTCGGGACCGCCGCCGCCACGTGCGAGCGGTCCGGGAAGGTCACTCGGGGTTGGTGCGAGCGACAGACGGCCAGTGCGCTTCTGGCCGTACATCCGCTCGTCAGCGATTCGCAACGCCTCCTCGACGGAGGTCGCCTCGTCGGGGATGCTGACAGCGCCCCAGGTGCTCGTGACCGCGAACCCTTGGCCGTGCTCGCAGAGGGCGCATGCGGCGGCTTCCAGGACCGGCTGGGCGCCGGCCAGGGGCCTGCGGGCGACGACGCAGAACTCGTCGCCTCCCATGCGGTAGGCGACCC
>JBAVAV010000465.1:0-2626 GCA_049585895.1 Candidatus Sulfotelmatobacter sp.
GAACGGGGCAGCAAGCCGGCGACGGGACGGGCCCTGTAGAAGTGAGTAAATCGAACGAGGTCAGCCGGGCGACGAAACGACTGCCGGCGACGATGGTGCTGGAAGCCTTCGGAGTGGAAAGCGCGAAACCGTTTTCTGAACGCCCTGAGGTCCAGCCCGGCGCCGCACTCCCTTCCTATAGTCTGGGAACTCTACCCGCCGGAACTCGTTGCAGGATCCTTCTTCTCGGTGATATCAGCGCATCGAAGAGCAAGCCCGATGATTTGGTGCAGACCCGGTTACTCGAACCTGTCCTTCTGGATTCGCATGTGGTCTTGCCTGCAGGCAGCGTGTTTGAAGGCAAGATCGTCAAGAAGACGCCGCCGCGCTGGCTCAGCCGCGCCGGATCTCTGTACCTGACATTTACGGCGCTGACCTTGCCCGGCGGAAACCGCGTACCCATTGCTGCCACGCTCGCCGGAGCGGAATTGGACCGGGAGTCGCACACGAAGATCGATAAGGAAGGCGGGCTTCGAGGGGAACGCCCCGGAAAGGCCTGGATGGCGATTAACATCGGCGTGGCTGCCGGCTTAGCCAAGGAAGCAGATGACGCTTTTCAGTTGGTGTTCGAGGCCATTGTTGACACGGCGACCGACGCGTCGACGGCAGGCACAGCGCGGATTATCGCCGCCGCTGCCTCCGGTGTGTATATGATCACGCGCCACGGCCGGGATGTTGTTCTGCCCAGGTTTACCGAAATGGAGATTTCGCTGGACCGGCCTCTATCGGTGACCGAGAGTCCCACCAAGGGCCCGTAAATCTAGGATTCGAGGCCAGTCCCGGCGATGACTGATTAGCACATGGAAAATCAAGCTGGGAACTACGACGCCATCCTGGTCGTTTCTTTCGGCGGCCCGGAATCGAACGAAGAGGTGATTCCCTTCCTGGAAAATGTGCTGCGCGGGCGGAACGTTCCGCGCCAGCGCATGCTGGCCGTGGCTGAGCACTATTATTACTTTGACGGCAAGAGTCCCATCAATCAGCAGACCCGCGAGTTGATCGCGGCGCTCGGGGGCGAACTACAGCGCCACGGTCCAAAGCTGCCGATCTATTGGGGCAACCGGAACTGGCATCCGCTGCTTGCCGACACGCTGCGGAAGATGAAACAGGATGGAGTGCGCCGGGCGCTGGCTTTTGTGACGTCAGCCTACAGCTCTTACTCGGGATGTCGGCAGTACCGCGAAGATATTGCCCGGGAGCAACGAGAGATTGGGGCCGGCGCGCCCGAGATAGACAAACTGCGGGTGTTTTTCAATCATCCCGGATTCATTGAAGCCATCGTCGAGAGAGTACGCGAAGCGCTCGATGCCATTCCAGCCGGGCCGCGACGGAACCTGCAGATTGTTTACACCGCACACAGTATTCCGCTCTCGATGGCGAACAGTTGCGACTACGTTGCGCAACTCCAGGAAGTGCAGCGGCTGGTTTCGCAGGCTCTGTGTTGTGGCGATGACGCCTTGGTATATCAAAGCCGCAGTGGAACCCCGGGCCAGCCGTGGCTGGAGCCAGATATTCTCGATTATTTGCGTGAAGTGAAGGAGCGCGACCTGGCGAGTGCGGTGGTGCTTGTGCCGGTCGGATTCATCTCCGATCATATGGAAGTGCTCTACGATCTGGACGTGGAGGCCAAGAAACTCTGCGCCGAGCTTGAATTGCCGGTGACCCGGGCAAAGACGGTGGGCTTGCATCCCAAGTTTGTGAGCATGATCCGCGAGTTGATTCTGGAGCGGACCTCACCGGGAACAGAGCGGCGAGCGTTGGGCTCGCTTGGGCCGCGACGGGATGTCTGCGCGGAAGATTGCTGTCCGGCGCCGGTGCGACTTGCATGATGCCAAAGCGAAGTGCGTTGAACGTGTCCACAATCCGTTAACACCCTCGCGCTCCGGTTGACGATCTGCACGAGGCCGTCCTGCTCAGTCAGGCGGCGGCGAGGACGCCCGCCCCTTCGGCTTCGCTCAGGGCGGGATCCCAGCCGCCGAGGACGGCGGCGCGCTACAGACGCCCTCATTTACATTGGCGAATCGGAATTGAATGTATCGGCGATCGCCTTCCAGCTTCCGTCGGCCTGCTTAGTGTAGACCGTCAAATACTTTCCCGTGTCTGTCATGGGCTTCTTGGTCTTGGGATTAGTCATCGTCATGGTGTAGGTGCCCTGCGTATAGACCAGGTCACCACTCTTTGAGGCCATCGCCCGCGTGGACTGGAAGGTGAGCGAAAAATTGGGGTCAGCAAAATACGGCGCCATCGCTGCTTTAATAGCCGCTTTGCCGTTCAGTGTCGCGGCCCCTGGGTATAGGCCGCTGCCGTCTTCCGTAAAATAACTGGCCCACTTGTCGGGGTCCTTGGTGGCAGCATCTTTAACCCAAGCCGCCTCGACATCTTTGACTGCCTGCAGATCGGCGGCGCGCGTGTCAGGAGTTGGAGCGGGTGTATTGGAGCAGCCCACTCCCAGTACGGCGAGCGTAAGGCATAAAATCAGCGAAGTGTTGCGCAGCATGTTCTCTCCTTGGGACAAACCGAAACAGTATAGTCGAACCCTTCCTCAATCAAAATAGTCCGATCTCGTTTATCTGGTTGGTGGCTCCTA
>JBAVAV010000466.1:0-2711 GCA_049585895.1 Candidatus Sulfotelmatobacter sp.
TGAAAAACCCTTCTGTTTCCGCATCTCGATTTTCCCCTCGTATTCTTGTTTCGTTAATTTCATTCTGGTCACGAATGACGCAGTCGGGCTTGATGTTCGCACCTACCGGGCCAAAGTCGCTAGTTACCTTGGTTCGGGCTGGGCTCTGGGAAGAGCTTTATTTTCAATCTGAAAGCAAACTTCAGTCCCATTCTAAGCGCTCTCTCAGATAGGTCGGATGCCAAAATCCGTCGGGAGGCTGACAAATCGTGTCACTCTTACGGTCCACACACCGGTCCAATATAAGAATGAGTTTCTCTGCCTTTCTTGCAGGCAACAAGTCTTCAGATCACTTTCCGATCGGTTCGGCGGCGTGTAGGCGTTCCAGGGCCGTGCGCGCGCCTGTTTGATAAGGATGCAGCCGCAATTCCGTTTTGTACTCCTCGATTGCAGCCGACCGCGACATCTGCTCCAGCGCAGTTCCCAACGCGTAGTGGTATCCGTCGGCGTCAGGTTGAAGCTGCAGGGCGTTTCTTAAATATGGAATTGCATTCTCTGGCCGGTGCTGAAGGAGCCGAATCTGGGCCAGTCCGAACCAGGCGGTCGCCAGGGCTGGATCCTGTTGCAATGCAGTGGTGAACCAGCGCTCGGCCTGAGGCAGATCTCCGGACTGCTGGTAGGCGAAGCCCGCGAAATCCGCGGCCCGCCAGCCCGGTTTCAATTCATAGGATCGCACAAAATGAGGAGCTGCGTCTTTATATCTCCCGCGACTGCTCAGGGCGGAGGCGTAATTCAACTGGGCCCATTCGTTTTGGGGAGCCCGGTTCACGGCACGCGAAAAAAGAATCACGTCATTGGCCCAGTACTGCGATTGGATGGCGCTGGCAGATGCCAGGATGACCACAATCGCCCCTGCCAAGGGCCGAACCAACTGCAGCGCTGGCCACTTTTTTCTTACCCAGGCGTATACGAATCCCACCAGCAGCGCTACTCCGAGCATGCTCATGTACATGTAGCGGTCGTGGACGAAATCGTCTTCGTTCATCCAGCGCAGGTTCAGGGTCGGGAGCATGGGGAGGATCAGCCACGCAAATGCAGTCCACAATCGAGGGTCTCGCCGGGCAGCAACCGCGGCAAGCCAAGCCAGAATGATCAGAATCAGGAACGGAACGAGAAACTGCGCACTGTAGGGTGATTCGATCAGACGGAAGTCGTAGTGCGGGCTCAAGCCTATCGGAAGGACCGTTCGGTATAAGTTGAAAAGCAAGATCTTTGGGGCACTCAGAAAGCACGTGACCCAGGAAACGAATGAAGAGGTACTAGCAGCATGGCCGAGTACACATGAGCGGAGACTCAACCAAAACGCAGCCACGGCCGCGCAAGTGAAAAGCGCCGTCCGTAGCGAGCGCCGGGAAAATCCTGATAGTGGCTTGCTATTGGAGTCTGACCAAAGGTCGATGAGAATAATCCCGGGCAGCACCACGCTCACTTCCTTCGTGAGCAGCGCGAGGAGGAAGAGAACTCCTGACAAGGCCCACCACCCTCCGGGGTTTGGCTGCTTCGTCCTGGCTTTTCGGTAGATCAAGAAGCTGGCGAAGCAAAGAGCGGCGGCCAGCGAATCGTTGACTGACGAGATCCATGATGCCGACTCCGCCTGCAAAGGATGGAGGCCAAAAACGGCGGCCGTAAACAGGGCCGCTCCGGTGTCCTCCAATAATGCGCGTGCGACGAGGAATGCCAGAGCCGTGGCGGCGACGTGTGCCAAGACCGTAGTGACATGGAACCAGTGGGGATTGAGGCCGAAGATGGTCTTGTCGATTAAGAACCAAAGCGTAAGCAAGGGCCGGTAAAAGCGCCCTTCGGTCCCCGCCATCGACGCCCATAGCTGATGCGTGAATAAGTATGCGAAGTGGCTCCATTGTAGATTCTGGTTTTGCGGAATCTGCGGTGGGTCGTCATAGACCCATCCGAAGGTGAAGGTCGAAACATAAGTTAGCAACGTGCCCAGCAGCACTGCAGCGAAAGATAACAGTTCACTGCGAGTCAGCGAGGAACGTGGATTATTGGAATTGAGCTGGGGCACAGTTCGCCGGCGGCCTCTTGGAAATTCAGTTGCCGTTATTTCCATCGGCAGCGTCAAGGCCAAACGCTCACCCGGCCGGTACGTTGCCGAATGGTACCTGTATCAGCCCGGCATTCCCAGCTTACAATGTTCCTGCTCTCCCTATGCCTAACCCTCTTGAGTCCCTCCACATTGAGCGGGATCTGTCGCGTGCATGGACGCTTCCAGCGGAACTTTATTTCGATGCAGCCGTGTTTGCCGCCGAGAAGGAGACTATCTTTTCCCGGACCTGGCAGGTGGTCGGACATCGCAACCAGGTCGCGAACGCGGGCGATTACTTTACGACGGAACTGGTGGGCGAGCCGCTGCTGATCGTCCGCGACGCCGACGGGAAGCTGCGCGGGTTCTATAACGTCTGCCGGCATCGCGCTGGGCCGCCCGCCGAAGGATGCGGCTCGCGCAAGCTCTTCCGCTGCGGCTACCACGGATGGACTTACGGGTTGGATGGGGCGTTGATCAGCGCCACCGAGATTGATGGCGTCGAAGGATTTCGTTCTGAAGATTTTTCTCTCGTGCCGGTGCGGACCGAAGAATGGTTCAACCTAATTTTTGTGAATCTGAATTCTGACGCACCTCCGCTGCGGGAGACCCTGGGCGAGCTACCGAAACA
>JBAVAV010000467.1:0-4629 GCA_049585895.1 Candidatus Sulfotelmatobacter sp.
GAAGTAACGTACATACCCGCGTTGTCGCCGGTCTCAACAGTAAACGTGTTCCACGTCCATGTGTCTTTCTGGGCGCGATGGAACTGCATATGTTTTTTTCGGCCCGCTTCATACTGTTGGTTCATACCGGGCTTTGGCATAGAAAAGTAAATGCGGCAGACATTGTGAGCGTTCTGCGCATTGATTTCTTGTGTGGTCGATCCTGCACTGGAACCGGATTGGGCGAGGGAGGAAGCTACCCAAAGGCAGCTAACAACCAGGCCCACTATCGGGATTCGCATGGCATGCTCCTGAGGCGAGATTTTGTATCGGCGAAACTCTATCGTCCGTTGTGCGCAATTGTCAAAAAGCACGACAGCCGGCTCTCTTTCCCGAGAACTTAGAGGAGGAATTTACCAATCACGGCAGGAAGCCGCAATGACGGTTCCCTCCTGCCTTGCTTGCTCGGCTGAATGACTGAGTAAGTTCCGAAGATGGCGGATTTCTCGCAATGGCACCCCAGACGCAATTTCTCGTCGATCGGAGCTCAATCGAATGAGTCTGGTTCGTCTTCTGTTCTGCTCGCGGCCTACTCCTTGGTGACCGGTCCGAGCCGATTTTACACGGTCCCCAACTGTGGATTTTCAGCTAACCGAAGCGAAATCAACGTTTTCTAAATGGCGCGCAAGTTGCTGGGTCAGCCAGCTTGGGATTCGTTTGGCGCAAAAGTGCAGTAGCGGAGGGCGGATCCCAGCGGTTGCCTCTATGCCTCGTGGCACCGCCCAGCATGTCCTTTTGGAACCTTACCTGAGTCGTAAATTAAGGGCACACTAATTCCTCGAACAAATAAGGCAGCCAGTGCAGTTCCCTTATGAAGCATATTGGCCCCCGTTACGATGCCCTTGTGATTTTGCTGGCTCTGGGCACCCTGCTGGGTTGCCAGGGGGTGAGCGTCGGCAACAAACCTGCTTCACAAGCGCCCGTATCGGGACAGCTCGCCGCTGCACCGGACAGCGTGAGTTTCGGCAATGTGCAGGTCGGCACCAGTCAGACTCTGTCAGACACGTTGACGAACAATGGCGGATCGAGTCTCACTGTCACCCAGGCAGCCGTTACCGGGACAGGCTTCAGCATCTACGGGCTGAATCTTCCCCTGACACTGGTGGCGGGGCAGAGCGCCACTTTCAGCGTAGTCTTTCAACCTCAGTCTGCCGGGAGCGCAAGCGGCAATCTCGGCCTCACCAATAATGGCTCCAGCGGCCTCTTGAATGTCGCCCTCTCGGCCACCGGGGTTACGGCTGGGAACCTTACCGCGAGTCCCACCAGCCTGAGTTTTGGTAGCGTTCAGGTGGGATCCACTCAGTCACTAAACGATACCCTGAAAAATTCCGGGAATGAAAATCTAACGATTGCCTCAGCTACAGCCACTGGCGCGGGTTTCAGATACACCGGCCTGAGCCTGCCGATGACTCTTGCTCCAAACCAGAGCACAACCTTTGCGGTCAGCTTCGCCCCGCAGTCTGGAGGCAGCAGCAATGGCACCTTGTCACTCAGCGTGGATGGGTCGAGCACATCCGTAGACGTCGCACTATCTGGCACCGGAATGACCCCGGGCGCTCTCACGCCGTCTCCCACGAGCCTTACGTTCGGCAGTGTCGGCGACGGCAAGAGTCAAACTCAGACCCAGACGGTACGAAACACCGGCGGCGCAAGCGTGGTGATTTCTCAAGTTACGGCGACCGGGGCCGGGTTCAGCGTTTCTGGAGTGAGCACGCCTCTTACCCTCACGCAGGGCCAGAGTACATCCTTCAGCGTAACGTTCGCACCGCAGTCTTCAGGCAATTACAGCGGGACCGTGGCGATGGCCTCGAACGCATCCAATCCAAACCTTACGGTTTCGCTAAGCGGATCGGGGACGGAGCAAGCGGGCCAGTTGAGCATCAGTCCGACAACGATCAACACCGGTAATGTAACTGTCGGGACGAGTGGCACCAAGACCGGAACTCTGACTGCCACCGGGGCCAGCGTGGCTGTGTCTTCGGTCAGCATGGGCGGCACGAATCCCGCGGAGTTTTCGATCAGCGGCGTTTCGTTTCCGTTGACCGTGACCACCAGCCAGCCTGTCACTTTCACGGTTACGTTCACTCCTCAAGCGAGCGGCGGCGCCTCGGCCAATGCATCGTTTACCAGTAATGCCTCCAACTCTCCAGCCAATGCAACCCTGACTGGCACCGGCGTAGCGGCTACGGCGCACACGGTCAACCTGTCGTGGGACGCCAGTAACTCACCCAATATCGTCAGCTACAACGTTTATCGAGCCCCCTATATCGCCGCGTGCGGTGTTTATTCCAAGATCGGTTCGAGCGCGAACACCACCTATATGGACAGTTCCGTGGTCAACGGTCAGGCCTATTGTTACGAAACGACCGCCATCAATTCGAGCAATGAGGAGAGCGCAGACTCGGTTCCGATTCAGGACGTGGCGATTCCTCTGACGTAGTGTGATTAAGGACTGGAGGAGTGAAGGGTCGGCGAGTGGCCAGTTTACATCGAGGTCAGACAATGTTAGCGCACGAAGTCACAAATTCCCAGGTACAGTACCAATCGGCACGCGACCAACGGGAACGCCGGCACCGGCGCTTTGATCTTCAGTTCCCTGTGTGCTTGAGTTTTGCCTCTAACGGTACCGTTTACGAAGTCGAGGCCATGAGCGAAAACGTAAGTACGTGCAGCCTGCTGTTGCAAGCCAATGATTCGGTCCCGCTGCACACATCGGTAAGGTTGATGTTGACTGTCCATGGACAGTGGTCTGGCCGGCCTATCGTGCTGCTGGGTCAAGGAGAAGTAGTACGGGCGGAGCCGCTAAGAGGCGGTTCGGGATTTGCCCTTGCTATCGCATGCAACCGACCCATCGCCGAGATGGACAACGATCTTCTCGCCGCTGGTTGAGTCGCGAAGTTTGGATTGACTGCACTGCTGGTTTGTTGGTAAGTCCAACAACGTAAGTCTAAGCACTATGACTCTCACCGGCTTTCTTCCAAAGAATGGTCTGCTGGTGCAGAAAAATGCCTATGAGCCTGGAAGATCGACCGGGCTGCCCTTAAGTCGCGAAAGCCAGGCCTCTGCTCTCCGTTCAGCTTCGCTTAACTGTTCTGGCGTCATCATTCGGGCAATAAGCCCGCGGACTTGCGATGCACGTTGTGCAGAGACCAGGTACCACATGCACGCCTGAACGAGATCGTCGGGGCCAGCCCGACGCGCCATATAGGCTTGGGCAAGCGTCAGCTGCGCGGCCGGCAAGCCGGCCTCGGCCGCCTTCTGAAAAAGAGCGAACGTCGCCTCGTGGTCCGGTTTGCGATCAATCGATCCGTTGTGCTCTTGCAGGTGGTTCGATTCTCCCGGACCGCTCTGGCTTAGGGTCATAAAAAGTAGTTCAACCCGGCTCGAGACACCCAACTTGTCAAACACGCGAAAGAGGTAGTTCTTGATCGTGTGTTGGCTCAGTCCCATTTGTTTGGCGATTTCGCGGTTGGTGAGACCCCGCGCCAAACAACGCACAACCTCCATCTCGCGCCTGGAAAGGAGATCCATCCCGTTGGCGCCGACAGCGCGGACGGCTGGGGTTAGAGCCAAAGCTTCAATGGCAAACGTCATTTCCCGGCTGTCGGCCCAGATCTGTCCTTGATGGACACTCCGAATGCATTTGGCGAACATCTCGACCGATCCGTCTTTACTGAACACTCCCCGGGCACCGGCGCGAAAAGCGTCGATAACTGTTTCGGGTTTCTGGGAATCCAGAAGTATTACCGCCCTGGCGTTAGGGCGGGCCACCCGCATTTGCCGTACGACTTCCAATCCGCGAGAAGGGTCCCCATCCAGGGCACAACTGATGGCGAGCACGTCGACGTTGCGATCAAGCGCCGCCGCAATCAAGCTGTCGCCATCTGAGTTCCAGCTGACTACCTCCAACTCGCGGTCTCGTCGCAATGCATCAGAAAGCAACTGAGTGTGAATCCGGGAGCTGTCCACCACAAGTACGTGTATCGCTTTGGCTACCTGAAAAGCGGCAGATCCCATACTGAGTCCTCACGAAGACTTCAAGGTGGGGAACCCTGGAGCGAACGCTTCAACGTCCTAACTACTGTCGTTTCTTGACTGACTGTTCTTACAGACTCATGTTTGTGCAAAGGCACAGACATGTAAAGCAGATGAAAGGGGAGGAGAATTACGTAGCCGTCGGACTGCTACCCACTGCAAGTCTACCGAATCCTTGTACAAAACTCAAGAGTGAGATGACCTGAAAAATGCAACCCTGTGCAGCGACTTGCAACCTTCGATGTTTGCGGCACCGGGCTGAATCAGCCTCGCCTCGCTGGCCTACTCTGGACATTGGCCCAACACTGTCGTCGGCTGCCTGGCCCAATGAAATGAGTAAATTAGAATAATCCTAGAGCGTTACTCCAGTGCCGGGATCGAAGGTTACTCCACACGCAAACGAAGCATTACTCGCTGATAGAGAAATGCTTCTCTAGGGCTATCGACCCCCACGCAGGGAAGTTCAACTCCCAACCCTGTGAGAATAATCGGGTAGGGTACGTGTACCTCTTGCAGCAGTCTGCAGCCTCATCTACTGTGCATATGAGCAAGCAC
>JBAVAV010000468.1:0-4170 GCA_049585895.1 Candidatus Sulfotelmatobacter sp.
CCACGAAAGTTATGCCCTGTTTGCGCGCCTCATCGGCGATGGCAAAGACCGCCTCGCGCGGAATCAGTGATTGCAGCTTGATGAAATCCGCGCCGCGCCGTTTCAAATCGACCACGGCGCGGCGGCCATCGTCGGGAGTCTTGATCGCAAGCGAGCTGGGGAAGCGTGGCTGCGGGCCGTCCAGCATCGGGCCGGAGATCCACATACGCGGCCCAATCAGAGTCCCGGCGTTGATTTCTTTTCGCCACTGTTGCAAGACTTCCAGTTCACTGCCCATATCGCGCACCCCGGTGATCCCGTTGGCGATGAAGAGCGGCAGCGTGATTTCCTTTCCATGCGGGAACCAATCTCCGAAAACCATGTGAACGTGCATGTCCCACAGGCCAGGAATCAGGAATTTGCCGGTGCCGTTCATGTGGATACCGGGCAGCTTGCGGCTCATGCCCGCGCTGGAATCGACAATTTCTTCAATTCGTCCGTCGCGCACAGAGACGGTGCGATGGGACTGGACCGGGCCGCCAGTCGTGTCGATTATCGTGACGTTGTGAATAGTCAGGAGCGGCGAGGCCGATTGCGCAGAACATGCTGCGCACAAGAACAGCCCGGCAGCGATCCAGAGCAATAGCTTCTTCATCGAGGAAGAATCTTAAGAACACATCCAAAGAGAAGTCAAAACATCCAAGAGTCACCCAGCGGCGGTGCTGGGTGCTCGAAGCTCGCAGCCCCGGTTAGTTATGCACGTGCGGACTCTGCGCGGGGTTGGTATGGTGCGCCGGCGGCTCTTTCACCACCTTCAGTTCCAGAGTCACCGGCAAATTCTTCGGGGGATAGCAGGCGGCATTGTCGCAGGCCTGATAGCGCAGAACTCCGTGCATCGCGTACTTACCCTGGACTACAGACTGCAGCGGGTGCACGGTGAGCGCGATCGTGAAGTCGCCCGTGTAGACATTCAGCTTCTCGTCCGGAGAAAAGGGGAAACTGAGATCTTCCCCAGCGGGATATTGGATTTTGCCCAAAACGATGTCGGTAGGCAGATCCATCCGCAGGGCCGTAGGAATGAGGAACTCAGATTTAGGCGCGTTCGAATTAATGTGATAACCGGGCGGTACGCGGAAATTCAGGTTGACAATGGTTTGCTTGGTGCGCTCGGCCGTGACCAGCGGCACTGGCGCCATGATAAGCGTCGGGGCTTTGCCCAGGGTTTGTGCAGATCCCGGAAAGGTAGCGGCGAGGAAGGCCAACACAAGCGATCCCGCAAGGCCTCGTAACCGCTTCATTTTCGAACTTGTGTTGCGCTCGATCATTTGGCTCGTATCAGGGCATGGCTTCAGCCATGCCGTAATACCGCAGAGGAAGTCCGGCTTCAGCCGCTGCGCCTGAAGGCTCGCTGATAACACTGCACTCAAGGAACGCCTGAAGGCGTGCCCTGATACGAATCTCCTGCGGTCCTTTGCAGACATGGTAGAGCGCTGCATGACAGGTTCCTATTGTCTCTTCTGAGGCTGCGGCGTTTCAGTCGCAGCGGCTGTCTGGCTGGTGGCCGGCTGCGTTTTCAGTGTTTTCTTGATCGTGTCCTCGATTTCGGCTTTGCCCCTGAGGCCGATCATCTTGTCCACCACTTTGCCGTCGCGCCCGATAAAAAAGCTCTCAGGCAGTGCCGGAACCCCCCCGTATTCGTCGCCCACCGATTCCTTGCCGATCAGAATGGGATAGTTCACGCCCATGTCTTTGGCGAACTTGGCGATGTCTTCTTTACTGGCATCGTCCATGGCCACGCCGACGATCTGCAATCCCTGCGCCCCGTACTGATTTTGCAGCTCGACGAACCAGGGCATTTCGATTTTGCAGGGGCCGCACCAGGTCGCCCAGAAGTTGAGCAGCACAGCCTTGCCGCGAAGGTCGGAGAGGCGCATGGTCTTGCCGTCGAGCGATGGCAGCGTGAAGTCGGGAGCCGCGCTGGCTTGGGTGAGATACGGAACCGGACCGGTGCCCGGCCGCCGCGCTTTGTGGTATCCGAAGTAGAGCATGAGGGCCACGACAAAAGCCACGACAACGAGTGCGAGCGGATTACGTTTCACGGGACATATCCTCCTAAACATCAACCTTGCTACAAAGCAAACCGATTCAAAAACGAGAGCCAGTTCGAAATCAAAGTGAACCGGCCGATCACTAATAGCACGCCGAGCGCGATCAGCAGGCCTCCCGAAGCCACTTCCAACGCATGCATGTGTGAGCGGAAGCGGCTGTAGAACTTGAGGAAGCGCTCCATGAGCAGCGACGTCAGAAGAAACGGCACCGCCAGCCCCAGCGAATATACGGCGAGCAGAAGTATCCCTTTGACCAGTGTGTCCTGCTCGCTGGCCAGAGTGAGGATCGCGGTCAGGATTGGCCCCAGGCAGGGAGTCCAGCCGAAGGCAAAGGCAAAGCCAATCACAAATGCGCCCAACGGCGTACTGCTGCCCTTCACGGTATGCAGGCGGGCATCGGTATAGAGCGCTTTGATCTTAAAAATGCCGGTCAAATGCAGCCCGAAGATAATGATGACCACTCCGGCCACAATCGACAGCGTGTGCTTGTAGCGAGCCGCAATTTGGCCGAGTTCGGTAGAGATCGCTCCCAGCGTGATGAATACCACGCTGAAGCCCAGGATGAAGCCGACGGAATTCACCATCACCCGCCGCATGAGCTGGGCTTGCGGAGACTTCAGTTCCTCCACGCCCGCGCCGGAAATGAGAGATACATAACCCGGAACCAGCGGGAGCACGCAGGGCGAGAGAAACGAGATCAGCCCGGCGAAGAACGCGGCGATGGGTAGTGGAAGTCCCGACATTCCGTACTTATTGTAACCCGTATCGTTTTTGCCCTGTGCCGCGTAAGGAAAACGAACCTAGTTGCGATTTGGGCATTTCCCAAGGGCGCACAGACTCATTTTGCCGGGGGCGCATCGGCGGGCCCCGAGGTCCCCGCCTCGGGCGACGTTTCGGTCAGGGCCTTGCGCAAGAAGCCTGGCGGCACAATAGCAGTGAGGATGGCACGGTCATCCTCCTGTTTGACTTGCACGCTGTCGAAAAAGGCCTTCACGTCGGGGTCGGTGCCGTGAGTCCCAACGGCATTTTCTGCGCTGTGACTTACAGCGAGAAAAACATTGGCTTTGTCGGCGATGGCGCGAGCGTCATCTCCGCCGGCGGTGAAGGCCTCGACGCGCAGGTGCAGGGCGCGAAGGTAGCGGGCGGAGAGGACCACGGTAGCCGGTTTCGGCAAGAGCATTCCCCAACCCTCCTGGGAAGGCTCCGCCCGGAGTACCGCCCAGGCGACGCTGGCAAATGGCACCCGCTTGTAAAACTGTCGTAGCAGGGAAGGCCCTCCAAAGGGCGAGGCCAGCCGCCGGGAGCGGTCCACCATGCCGCGAATCACCGCGGGATCGTCGTGGTTCGAGGCCGCTACCAAATCCGCGCTCAGAACTGCCACGCGGAGCGAACGGCCTTCCAGGGCGAGTGTAAAGATGTCGACTGAGCCGTAGTTTTCTACTGCCTGGGACACGTGCCTGAGATAGGTCGTAAGCCGCTGATGTTCTCCCTGAAAGTCCCCCACCAGCACCTCAGAGAAACGCGGCTCCGGCGCGGAGCCGCCGGTCCCGCCCCCGGGCCAGCTTGCGGGGTAGTGGATGGCGAAGGCGGCTTCGTCCAGATCGCGCTCGAACTGGAAGCCAGTCTGCTGAATGAAACGCTCGTATTCCGGATCGTGGCTAACCGGCGGCAACTGGCCTGTAGCATGAACGGCTCTTAACCATTTCAGATTGACGTAGACGAACCCGTCGGCGCCGGGCAGCAAGCGTGCGGACTCCGGCGGTGCGCGCTTTCGCAATTGGACAGCGAGGGTGAGAGCCGCTGCCACCAGCAGCACCACCACCACGAGGGGAAGTCTGCGTCGAATGCGCATGAATGCGGTAGGCCTGCATGATAGCACTGCGGAGTTCCCGCCGGTCGGACACCGGGGATGCGAAGGTTCCACCGGGCGTTCTCTTAGGACGAACTGCCAGCAAGGCCATGCTCTGGTTGCACCCCTGATGTCCTTGTGATAACTTAATTAATTGTCCCGGCCATATTGAGGGAGCAGACGCGGACTTGTGCCCGCAAGGGTAGGTTCTGCGGTTGCTGGCGTAGCTCAGTC
>JBAVAV010000469.1:0-8877 GCA_049585895.1 Candidatus Sulfotelmatobacter sp.
CCATGATGGCGCGCATCGTGGTGGAGGCGGAGAGCAACATGACCGAGTTCATGCAGGCGCGCCGCCGCCGCGACCATCGCGGCCTCTCCGTGGCCGAGGCAATCTGCGAATCGATCGCGCATGCCGCCGAAGATCTGCCCATGGGTGCGATTGCCGTGTTCACAGAAACCGGCAACACCGCGCGCATGATCTCGAAATACCGCCCCAAGGCCGCCATTTATGCCTTCACCCACGTCTGGCCGGTGGTGCCGCGCGCGAATCTTTTCTGGGGAGTGCATCCGGTGCGCTGCCGTCAGGCGCGCTCCGCGGAAGAAATGGTCAGGATGGCGGAGCAGGAACTTCTGCGCCGCGGCCTGCTTAAGCCGGGCGAGGTGCTGGGAGTGGTCGCGGGAACGCGCCAAGCCTCGGGTTCCACCAACCTCATGCGGCTGCACGTAGTCACTGCCAAGGAAGCCCGTGCCGCATCCCTTCCCAACAAGAGCGTCCGTCGCGCCCGCCGCGGGAAGATATAATCGTCGAGCTATGCCTGAGGAGTTCTTATCGGTGGCGATCTGGGAGCCACTTCACGGAATGGAGGCGGCTTCACTCGCAACCGTTCGTGAACTGATTGCCATCCTCGCGAACAAGGGCTACAGCCGCGATCTTCTCTATCGCAGCGACGAGGCGCACTACGTATTGTTGCGCTACTGGAAGTCCGAAGAAACACGCCGCGCCGCTCAGGAGGATCCCGAGGTGCTTCGCCGCTGGGCGCGACTGGGAAATGAGATCCGCATTTTGAAGGTCTATGAGAAATTGGGGGCGATAAGCCTCGAAGGAAGAACACCCTGAAGCCTCTGTGTTCCCGGTGCCCTCTGTGGTTCATTCTTTTCTTACCGCAGAGGATACAGACGAATACCGGGACAAAGCCGTCTGAAAATCATGTCCAACCACACCATCTCCGAGGTCTTTACGGATGTTTCTGTCGATCCCTTTGTGCGCGGGCTGGTGCATCATCCGGCCCATGGCAACGACAACGGCAATGGCCTGGTCCTCACCCACGGCGCTGGCGGGAACTGCAACGCTCCTTTATTGGTCGCGCTGGCTGAGACCTTTACCGGGGCTGGGTTCACCGTGCTGCGCTGCGACCTTCCTTACCGCCAGGATCGCCCTTACGGCCCGCCGCGCCCGGGGGATTCCAAACGCGACCGCGCCGGATTGAAAAACGCAGTCGCCGCGCTCAGATACCTGGCCGCAGCCCGCGTGTTTCTCGGCGGCCACTCCTATGGCGGACGGCAATCGAGCATGCTTTGTGCGGATGAACCCGGCCTCGTCGCCGGATTAGTGCTGACTTCCTATCCTCTACACCCGCCGGGCAAGGCAGAGCAATTTCGTACGCAGCACCTGCCCAATCTGCGCACGCCAACCCTCTTCGTGCAGGGCACCCGCGACCCCTTCGGTTCGATTGCCGAAATCGAGCAAGCCCTCAAACTCATTCCTGCGAAAACGGAGTTATTGGTGGTCGACAGCGCAGGTCACGACTTGGGATTCAAAGGCAAGGCCAGGCGGGAAGAGCTGCCGGGAAAAGTACTGCAGGAGTTTCAGAACTTGTTTGGCAAACCGTAGAGACGTTCCTTGCAACGTCTAGGCCCACAGAAAACTCTTGCCTCAGTGGCGCAACGTTTCCAACGCTGTGGTTTGAGGTTCGTATCAGGCACGGTTTCAGAGGTGCCGCCAGCTGTTAATTCACCCACCCCGACTTCGACCCGCCGTTGCCTTTGCCCGGATCGTCATCAGGCGGGACGTAGTTCCCGTGCTCGTCGAAATGCACATCGCGGTCGTGCTTGCGCATGTAGACTTCGAACTTCCGCGCGGTCCGGCGCCGCTTCCAGCGATAGTAGCCATTGTGCAGGGCGTAGTAGCGCTCGGCGAGCCCCAGGTTCACGCCCTTGCGCGGACCGCGCTTCACGTAAAGGTAGCCAAAGAATAATCCGCCCAGATGGGCCACGTAGGCGACATTTCCCCCTCCGGCCATGGCCAGCGCCAGCGTGACCACGATCAGGATCGCCACGAAATACTTGGCCTTGATGAGAAATGGAAACGGGATCAGCATGATCTCGTTTTCCCCGAACACCATGCCGAACGCGATCAAAATGGCGAAGACACCGCCGGAAGCGCCCACCGTCGGTATTAAGGGGCTGCCCAGCACGTGGGTGTAGGAGAGAGCAATCGTAGTGATCGCTGCGCCGACTACGCCGACAAAATATAGCTCCACCAGGCGCCGAGTGCCCCACGATCCCTCAAATGCCGAGCCGAACATCCACAGGCCGATCATGTTGCCGAACCAGTGCATGAAGCCCACATGGAGGAAGCTATAGGTTACGATCTGCCATATCTCGCCATGCTGGACGACTGCGTTGGGCAATAGCTCAAAATGATCGAATACGAATCCGACCGCATCCGTCAGCCGCGCCAGGCCGAGCAACTCCATAAGGAGATAAATACCCGTATTGATCGCCAGCAGCCAGGTCACCGCGCGGGTGAACGGCGGCAGGCTCAACGTCATCGCTTCTCCGCTTCGGCGCACCACAGATTCTCCTGACCGCTCTAATAATCAAGCTCGATACTAACGTTCAATTCTACTCGCTAGCGCACGGCACTGTTCTCAAGCTCCCGCAGAGGTGGAAACTCACGCGACTCAGTTTTGAAAGGGTGCGGCTTCAGCCGCGCCGTAAGATCCACAAAATCAACCGCGGCTTCAGCCTCTTAACGCTCCGGCGAAGGCACAACCGGCAGGCTCCTATGTCCCGCACCGTCCACCGCCCTCACACCTAAGATGACATTATCCTTCGAAAGTTGCAGCGTAATGCGGGTGACGTCGCCAACTTTTTGAACGTGTTCCCATTCCGGACTCGTGGTCGCCCGCCACACCACCTCATGTCCCGCCGCCAGCCCGCCCGGCGAGGCGTCCCAGATCAGCGTGGAAACATTCTCCAGATCCTTGGTCTGCAGACGCACGTTCGCGGGAGGCGCCGGCGCAGACGCCAGTGATGCCAGCGTCGCCGCATTCAGCCGCGCCACCGCAGCCACGTAATCAGAATCCACGAACCGCGGTAGATCGCCATAGTCGACGCCGTTCTCTGTGCGAACGTTCTGGTGCTGGTGATGAAAATCCTCGCGGAATTCCGTGAAGCGTACTGCAGAAAAGCCTTGCTGATTAAACGAAGAATGGTCGCCACCGCGCAGATAGCGATCCAGCCGGAAGACCAGCGTGGGCTTCACACCTGTGTCATAAGCCCGCCCCACGTCGGCAACGTAGCGCGCCAGTTGCCGCGAACCGGAATCGTTTTCGCCACCCAGGCCGCGAATCCGCCGGATATCCTGCTCAGTCGCGGCTGCCGGCAGGCCCTCGGAAAACACGCGCACTACCGAGTGGTCCTGCTCCGCGCTCTTGTCTCCGCCCACAATATCATTATTGAGCGCGGCCTCCACGTTCCAGCCCTGATCTTTAGCCATCTTGGCGAAGTGGCGGCTGCCATTCAGTCCCTGTTCTTCTCCGGCTACGGTCAGGAAAATAATCGTTGCTGGAAACTTCATCTTGCTCAGCACTCGCGCGCATTCCAGGCTGACGGCCGTGCCGCTACCGTCGTCATTCGCGCCCGGGGCATCGCCTTTCGCATCGAGCGCCTCGCTGTTGCGCGAGTCGTAGTGGCCGGTCACCAGCAGGATGCGTTTGGCATTTTCCGCGTCGGTGCCCTTCAGTACTGCGTATACATTGGTGATTTCCGTGGACTGGGGGATGCGGTCGGCAGGCGGTTCCGTGAATGTGTCGGTCTTGACTTCCAGACAGCCGCCGCAATCTTTCGAGTAGCGTTCGAACTCTGACATGATCCATTCCCGCGCCGCGCCAATCCCGCGGCCTGCGGCAATCGATGCCGGGTCCTGCGCCGAGAGCGTCGCCCGCGTCCCGAAACTTACTAATTTCTCGATATTCGACCGGATATGCTCAGCCGAAACCTGCTGCAGCGCGGCCGCGATGCGCGCGTCCACTGCCATCGGCTCGGATGCGATGCCTGCTTTGTTGGAGGCTGCTTTGCTGGAGGCTGGTTCGTTCTGCGTTTGCGCCGTGCCGTTCCCGGCTAAGCCTGCAACCATATTGAGCGTGAGTCCGAAAAATCCTGCTCGCACCAGCCATGAAGGCATAAATGGAGGCTCCGGTTTACGAAATGTCAAGATCGCGGCTAGTTTTCCCGCTAATCGAAAAATCGTCTCCCGGTGCGGCTGCCCCTTGACCTCCGGGGCGGGGAGAATCTAAATATTACCAAGGGCGTCTAATTGGCACGGAGGCAACATGGTTCTTTGCCCGGAATGCGAAACCGATCTCGACGTGGAGGAGGACGAAGTCGACGAAGGCGAGATTGTCTCCTGTCCCGAGTGTGGCACAGACTTTGAGGTGGTAACTACCAATCCTCTGGAGCTTAAGGCCGTGGAAGCGGGCTACGAAGAAGACGACGACGATGAGGAGCCGGGAAGCGAGAACGGTGACGACTCCTAGAATCCGCCGCATTTCTTGTCGTATGCGCTTCTCCTTCTTCTGCTTTTTTGTCGTCCTCGCTGTTTTTACACTCAGTCCACAAGTTCTGCCGTCTGCCGGCGCGCCGCCCACGCCGCAAAAGCTGAAGGCTCCGGACCCTTACGCCCTGATTTTCGGGACGGTGTGGAGTCCCGACGATCATCCCGTCTACGGTATCCGCGTCAAGATTGGCCGCGCTCACGACAAGCGGCCCAGATGGGAGGTCGTCTCCGACCATTCCGGCGAATTCGCCCAGCGGGTTCCGGCGGGCAAGGCTGACTATGTGATATGGGCCGATCTCAAGGGCGTGAGAACGGCCGATGGCCATCCTCTGCGCTTAGCCCAGAAGGTTGATATTCACGTCGAGTATGACGAACGCGTCGACATTGGTTTGCATCTGTCCCGCTAGAAGAAGGATACTCGTAGAACAAACTTCCTATGAAGATGAATGCCACTCGTGCTTCACGGTCTCTGAGAACCGCTTCGCTCCTCGCCTGCGCTTTGCTGCTTGTAATGGCCGTCACGGGCGCGGCTGCCGACAAGAAAGACAAGAACCAGGGCCGCCTGCTGCTCGGCAAAGTGCTTGATCAGCAGGATAATCCTGTGCCCAACTCCGTCGTCTACCTGACCAGCTCACGCACCCACGCTGTAAAAACCTACATCATCGGGCCGGACGGAACCTATCGTTTCCCCGGCCTCTCGGCGACCGTAGATTACGAGGTCTACGCCCAGTACAAGAATCGCAAGAGCGACACCAAGTCCGTCAGCCAGTTCGACGACCGCTCCCAGGTCTACATTGATCTGAAGATCGATACCCGCTAGCGTGCGGCGCGTTTGAATGTCGTGGCAATTACGGCGCTTCGAAATATGGGGTATCGAAGCGGAATTTCCAGCAAACGGTTTGCTGGACCGGCCGCGTACATGCTTTTTCGAAACCTTATTTCCCAGTCCCCGGACCGCGTATTCCCAGGATCACGAGTTCCTTGTACGACGCCACGAATACTCTTCCGTTCGCAACCACCGGAATTAAATTTGTGTTAGAGCCACCGGCCACCCAGGTGCCCGCGGTTCCGGTATAAAGTTGTTTCATGGCCGTTCCGCCCATGTCCGGTGAGAAAGCGTACAGCGAAACTGTCGTCTGTTTCGGACTGGGCCGCGAGAGCGCCCAGATGATGGGGTTCGCGGTGTCGTTCGAAGAGATACTGGTGAAGAACCCAGTCCCAACCGAGACGATCGGCGCGCTGGTCACATTGATCAGCGAAGGAGTCGGCGAAGTCAGCACCTTCCACACCTTGACACTCCGCCCGCCGCTGCTTACCACCCGCGCGGCGTTATCAGTGGGATCGATAAAGTAGGATTCCCCGCACCAGCACGGCCCAATGGTGTACGTGCCGAGCACGCGATTCGTCCCGGTAGAGAATCCCCCTAGGTCGTCTTCGTTCATCAGGAACATGGATCCGACCTTGCCCGCTGCCACCGCCATATGCGGAATCAAACCCGGCTGGTCGGGAAGAACCATCACTCCTCCCGCTCCGAAATCGAGATCGTTTTCATCCATGTCCGCGACGTTGCTGGGAGTGAACACGTCGAGCGTTGCGGTCATATCCCCTGAGACCTTCACTACACTCTCCTGAAGATCGGTTACTCCGTCGTAGGTGTCTCCGTCAGGGTCTGAATTGCCGGTGACGAACAGGATGTTGCCGGAGTCATCCGCGGCCGGTCCATAACCTGACATCCAGATGGCCGAGAGAAAATACTGGCCGGGCGCAGTGGCTTGCGTGTCCGTGATCTGGTTCCCCACCACTGGAGTCAAAGATCCTGTCTGCCATCCCAGTATCCAGCCTCGGGACAGATTAGGCTCCAGATCGCAGAAGCTGCCGAAGGTCGCGTACACGATGCCATTGGACAACAACAGGGCAGGACGCTGGCGCTGAACCGTGGCGTTGAAATTGAACGTTGTTCCATCGGTTAGTGTGTGCGAACCAGTCACCACTCGAGGCGGGACTTTGTCGGTGAGGCTGCCCAGGTCGAGAGCGTGAATGCGATAAGCCGGGCCGGTCGCATCCTGGGTGTAGATCACCACGTATAGAGTGTTGCTGCTCAGGTCAATGACTGGTGTCGAGTTGATCCCAACGTCCGGACTGTTCCTCCCGCAGCCCAACGGGTGAACCACCGGAGGTCCAAAATGCGGTTTCAGAAGCACCTTGCCAGTGGTGGTATCAATGGCGTAAATAGTGTTGTTGTCTGTGGCCACGTACACCACGTCGTGGATCCCCTTGAATGGACCCACCGTGATATTTACATCGGGCACGACCAGCGGCTGGGCCTCTACCTGATCGTCGAGCACAACGCTTCCCAGCACCCCAAACTTCGTACTGTGCACACTCGTCGGGGTCAGCACCGTCTCCTCGGAATTCCACCCCGTGCGGAAGTTGTCGTAGTGATAGGTGGTGACAGCAACCTGTGCTGCGGCTGGAAGGCTCACGGCCAAAGTCAATGCAACCGAGGCAAGGGTCAGGCGCAGGAAGAAGTTCCTGGGAAGGCGCAACATGAAAATTCTCCTTACTGGAATGCTGTTATGGGGGGATGAGTAGTCGGTTCCGGGAGGGGAACCCCAAAGAGTGTATTGCGCTAAACGCCGCTTGTAAAGCGGATTCTGACCTTCGCCCGAGGAAAAATTCAGCTGGAAACTCCGGCGGATGGATTCTTGCACAGTCTGATCTCAAACCCGGCACTTTGCCGTCTTCTCGGCAAGCTTTGTCGCAGCAGATGTACAATTTATGCAACTCTTATCGCCTTTTCGGGTTCAATATAAAATAACGATGTCCTTGTTTGGAGGAGAGCCTTGAAAGCATCGCAATTGTTCTCTAAAGAGAGCCGTCCGGCCGTATTCACGAAAGTCTTCTTTGCCAGCGTCGTGCTGATGTGCGTAGCAGTGTCGGCCGGCGCTCAGGGCGGAGCCATGAGTCCTAACCAGGACGAAAGTGACGGCGTCAGCGCCGGCGGAAAGTGGATGGAGTTCCGGTCGGAAGACAAAATGACCGGCGCCAAAAAAGTCCGCTTTGAGCTTCTCGCCGACAACTACCTTGCTGAGGACCCGGAATACAAACCGCGAATCGAACTGGTGTGTATCAATGGCAAGTACACCTACGCCGACTTCAATCCTGGCATCCGGCTGGGCCCGCCCAACCGTCCCGGCTGGTGGGGACAGCCTCAGATGGAAGTCATGGTCCGCGTCGACGACTCGCACAGTTTTCACGGCTGGAACTGGATTCGGGACCGTTTCCTTTCCATGGACAAAGGCACCACTCGTGAACTCCTCGGCGCTCAGGTCTTCAAGGTGCAAATTCGCAGCCGCAACGGACACGAAATCGCAGAATTCACGCCCGCAGGTCTGAACCTGGACGAAGTGAGAACGTCCTGCGACCTGACTCCGAAGAAGCCTTAGCTGAAGAAGCTTAGCGAGAACTAACTGCGCTGTTCTTCCGACCGGAGCCGGAGCGCCAGCGACGGCGGAGTGGAGGAACCCGCTGTTGGGTTCCCATCCGCTCTTCGGAACCTGTCGTCCTGATGCACAGCTCCCAAACCTCCAACCGCAACCCAGCCGCTACTTGTCTGCATCGCCCCTCTGCTGTTTCACTTGAGATTGTTTTGAAGCAACTTGCGTTGACGGCGGCGAGGTGACGATGGGGAGCAACGTCATTACCGGTTTGGCATTCCTGCTGTTCGCGGTGGGTGTGCTGATCTACACGGTCATTCTGTACAACGAACTGGTGCGGCTGCGCAACGACAACGACCGCGCCTGGGCTAACATCGATGTGCTGCTCAAGCAGCGCCACGACGAGATCCCCAACCTGGTCGAGACGGTCAAGGGCTATATGCAGCACGAGCAGGAGACGCTCGTGGCGGTGACGCAGGCGCGGGCCGCGTCGATGAACGCGGCCAGCATCGGCCAGAAGGCGGCCGCCGATCTGATGATGACGGGCGCCCTGCGCGGCCTGTTCGCGGTGGCGGAAAACTATCCGCAGCTCAAGGCCAACGAAAACTTTCTCAAGCTGCAGACGCGCATCAGCGAAGTGGAAGAGCGCATCGCCGACCGGCGCGAGTTCTTCAACGACGACGTCAACACCTACAACACGCGCATCGGCCAGATCCCCGAAGTGTTTGTGGCCAGCTTCATGAACCTGAAGCCGCGCCAGTTCTTCAAAGTGTCCGACGAGGACCGCCGGGTGGAAGTAAAGTTCGCCCGGGGCCAGGGCGCGGCGGGGACTTAAGAGAAAGTTTGCTGTTTTAATACTCCTATACCCCACTTCCCCGCATTGTTGCAT
>JBAVAV010000470.1:0-10569 GCA_049585895.1 Candidatus Sulfotelmatobacter sp.
TCTCAAGGCGGACAGTTCTACTACGTTCGCGGCATCGGGTTGGTCAAGAACACGGAAGACATTGGAAACATCGTGGTCGGCGCCAATAAAGGCGTGCCCATCCGCGTGCGCGATATAGGAGATGTAACCATCGGACACGCGCCGCGCCTGGGCGAATTTGGCTTCCAGAAAACCGACGATGCGGTCGAGGGCGTGATTCTAATGCTGCGCGGAGAGCAAACGCAGAACGTCCTCAAGGGCGTTGAAGCCGAAACTGACGAACTGAACCACCATATCCTGCCGCCGGACGTGAAGATCCATCCGTACTATGACCGCAGCGAATTGGTAGACCTGACTACGGACACGGTGGAAGCGAACCTTCTTCGAGGCATGGTGCTGGTCTTGATCGTGCTGATTTTCTTCCTGGTCAGCTTTCGCGCCGCCGTCATTGTTGCCCTCACGATTCCGCTCTCGCTTTTGTTTGCCTTCATCGTGCTCCACGCGCACGACGTGGCCGCGAATCTGCTTTCCATCGGCGCCATCGATTTCGGAATTGTCATCGATGGCACGGTGGTGATGATTGAAAACATCTATCGCGAACTGGCCCTGCGCGAGGGACAGCAGTACAACCTGAACGAAGTCATTCTCGCGGCGGCGAAGGACGTAGACCGTCCGATCTTCTATTCGGTGGCCGTCATTCTCGCCGGCTATCTGCCGATTTATGCGTTGAGCGGGCCTTCGGGAAAACTGTTCCATCCCATGGCTGAGACCATGTCCTTTGCCCTGGTCGGAGCGCTTATTCTGACGCTCACGTTGATTCCTGTGCTCGCTTCCTACTGGTTCAAGAAGGGCGTGCGCGAGAAACCCAATCGCGCATTCGAATGGATGAAGCGGAAATACGCAGGCCAGCTGGATTGGGCGCTCTACCGGCCGAAAACCACGATCATAATCGCGACTCTTATTTTCGGAGCGGCTCTGCTGCTGGTGCCCTTCATCGGCGGCGAGTTCATGCCTCACCTCGATGAAGGAGCGCTCTGGGTGCGGGCTACCATGCCCTACACCATTTCTTTTGAGGAAGCGAGCAGCATCGCTCCTCAGATACGCGCCATTCTAATGTCGTATCCCCAAGTTACTGTGGTGGGTTCAGAATTAGGACGGCCCGACGACGGCACTGATCCCACCGGCTTCTTTAACTGCGAGTTCTACGTCGGCCTCAAGCCGTACAAAGATAAAGCGTGGACTGGCGGCATCAGCGAGAAGAAGCAGCTGATCGAATCGATCAACAAGAAACTCACTGCTTTCCCGGGAATTATCTTCAACTATACCCAGCCCGCGGAAGATGCCGTGGACGAGGCACTCACCGGCCTAAAGAGTTCTTTGGCCGTCAAAGTATATGGCGAGGATCTCAACATACTGCAAGACAAAGCGATTCAGATCAAGAACACACTCTCCCACGTGCCGGGGTTCACCGAACTTACTGTGGTACGAGAACTTGGCCAGCCCAGCCTGTTGGTAGACGTGGATCGCGACAAGATCGCGCGCTACGGCATCAACGTTGCGGACGTGGAGGCTGTAATCTCGGCCGCTGTAGGCGGGCAAGCTGTGACTCAGGTCATTCAAGGGGAGAAGTTGTTCGACTTGGTTGTCCGCATGCAGCCTCAATTTCGCAGCAGCGCAAATGAGATTGGAAACTTACTGGTCGGCACGCCTGATGGTCAGCAAATTCCGCTCAGCCAGCTCGCCAATATTAGCCAGGGCAATGGTGCGTCCTTTATCTATCGCGAAGACAATTCCCGCTACATCGGCGTGCAGTACAGCATCGAGGGGCGCGATCTGGAGCGGGCAGTACAAGACGGTCAGGCGGCGGTGAAGAAGCTTGTAAACCTGCCGCAGGGTTACACCATGGCCTGGGGCGGCGAATACAGCCAGTTTCTCGAGGCCAGGTCGCAGATGTACTTTATCGGTCCCCTTGCCGTGGTGCTGATTTTCATGATCTTGTTTGCACTCTACGGAAACTTCAAATTTCCCGTCACCATCGCCCTGGGCGTAATTATGACCGAGCCGGTGGGCGCTCTCGTTGCGCTAAAGCTTACTCATACGCCTTTCAGCGTTTCATCGGTCTTGGGTCTACTGGCATTGCTCGGTGTTTCCGTGGAAACTGCCGTCATTCTGGTTTCTTACATTAACAAGCTGCGGCAGGAGGGAATGGATATCCGCACTGCCACGCGGGAAGCATCGCTTTTGCGGCTCCGCCCGATCATGATGACGGCTCTCGTTGCCTGCCTTGGATTGCTGCCCGCGGCGCTTTCGACCGGCATTGGATCCGATACTCAAAGGCCGTTCGCAATAGTCATCGTGGCTGGTCTAATCTCACGCCTCTTCATCGGATTCTTCGTCAATCCCGTTTTGTACGAGATTGTTGCCCGAGAAGGCGACGTGCTCCAGGTCTAGATGGAATTAGCGAGACTGCGCGTTCCTCCGTGCAATCCTGGTTCCAGGGATTTGTTTTCGTTGCTCTGTAATCGCGGGAGGACGATACGCAATGTTGCACGTTATTGCATCTTGACACCGTGTCCCACCAATTAGACAATTACGCTGGCCTCTGCAACCCCCACTGCAAGCTGAATGACCGAGATTTTTGGTTCCAAGACTAGCTGGGCGGACCCTTCACATTAGTTGGCGAAACGATGTTGTTTGCCCAGCAGCGCGCCTGAAGTCCCCGCAGGCGGTATCTCTGACTCGCGGAAACAAACAAGACAATGCAGCCGGCCGACACCCACCGCATCGTAGACTCGTTCAAAGGGGTTCTCAGAGAGCTTGGGCATTCCACCCCCTACCCCGCGATCCGTCCCGGGCAGGCGCCGAACCCGGCTGAAGTGTCTTATCCGCAAGAGCAACTATGGTTTCTCTCGCAACTTGGGCCCGCCAATATCGCTTACAACGTTCCCGTAGCCTGGAAGTTGCTGGGCTCGCTTGATATCGATGCTCTGGAGAGGAGTCTGGACGAAATTGTCCGCCGTCATGAATCTTTGCGGACGAGTTTTCCGCTGGTGGGCGGAAAACCCATGCAGTACGTAAATCCGCCGCTCCCGTTCCGTTTGGAGATCGTCGACATACGTGCCCTGCCAGAGGCCAAACGTCCACCCGAATCGGAACGCGTCATTGCAGAGGAAGCTCGGCGTCCATTCAATCTGAGTTCCGGCCCCGTGTTCCGCGCTTTACTGCTGCGCTGCGCAGACCAGGAGCAGATCCTATTGCTGAATGTCCACCACATTGTGGCGGATGGTTCTTCGGTGGAAACTTTGATTTCTGAGCTGAAGATCGGTTATGCCGCATTTTCCGGCGGCAAGGCTCCCGAATTTCCAGCACTGCCGGTGCAGTACCGGGATTACGCTGTCTGGGAACGGCGGTGCTTGCAGAGCGATCTCCTGGAAAGATATTTGAAAAATTGGAGCCGGCATCTTCAGGGCGCGGCGCCCCTGGACCTGTATACGGACCGGCCCAGGCCCAGCCTGCAGACGTTTCAGGGCCGCACCCAACACTACCGCTTAGACAAGACGCTGACCGGCAACCTCGTCGCCCTGAGTCGCCGCGAGGGCGTGACGCTCTTCATGCTGCTGTGCGCGGCGTTCCAGACTTTGCTTCACCGCTACACCGGCCAGGACGACGTTGTCGTGGGATTTCCAATCGCCAACCGCAATCGGGTTGAACTTCACAAGCTGATCGGATTCTTTGTCAACACGGTGCCGCTCCGGGTTGATTTTTCCGGCGATCCCACCTTTCGGGAAGTGCTGAAGAGGGTTCGCGAGTCCATGCTGTCGGCCTATGCCAATCGAGACCTGCCCTTTCAAAAGGTGGTAGAGAAACTTGATCCGGAGCGGAGCGCCGGTCGCAACCCGCTGTTCCAGGTGATGATAGACCAGGCACAATCGGCGTGGCTGAAGCTGGATCTGGCTGGCCTCACAAGTGAATTCCTCCCGATCGACAACGGAACGGCAAAGTTCGATCTCAGCCTGCACTGCGTCCTCGGCGAAGAAGAACTCCGTGGCTGGCTCGAGTTCAGCACGGATCTTTACGATGCGGGCACTATCGAGCGCATGCTCGCCCACTTTCTGTTGCTACTGACTGGAATTGCCTCTGATCCCGACAGGCCGGTCTCTGCACTGCCCATTCTTGCGGAGCAGGAACACAAACAGTTGGTCGTGGAATGGAACCAGACGAAGGCCGAGTGTCCCTCCGCCGCCATTCCACAGCTTTTCGAATTTCAGGTCGAGCGGACGCCCGACGCGATTGCGGTGGAAACAGACTCAAAGCGGCTGACCTACGGCGAACTGAGCCGCCGGGCCAATCAACTGGCGTGGTATCTGAGAAAGATCGGCGTCGCCCGTGAAACGCTGGTGGGTGTCTGCAGGCAGCACGACTGGCAAACCGCGGTGGCTCTGCTAGGGATTCTCAAGGCCGGAGGGGCCTACGTTCCCCTGGACCCGGCTTATCCGACAGAGCGCCTCGCCTTCATGGCGAAGGACACGAGTATCCGAATACTGCTGACCGAAGAACGATGGGCCGGGGCGCTGCCGAAGTTTGAGGGAAGGGTTGTCTGTCTTGATCGAGACTGGGATGTGATCGCGACAGAAAGCGAAAGCAACCCGCAGGTCGAGTTGACGGCAGACAGCCTGGCCTATGTCCTGTATACCTCCGGCTCGACGGGTAAGCCAAAGGGCGTCATGGGACTTCATCGCGGAGCCGTAAATCGCTCTGCCTGGATGTGGAGAGAGTATCCCTTCCAGGCGAACGAGGTAGCGTGCCTGAAGACCTCCTTGAATTTTGTCGATGCGGTGTGGGAAGTTTTCGGGCCGCTGCTGGCCGGGGTTACTACGTTTGTAATTCCTGAGGAAGCGGTGAAGGATCCGCGCCGACTCCTACAAACTTTGGCCGAGCGCCGAGTGACTCGATTTGTTTCCGTGCCTTCGCTGCTGTCGGCCCTGCTTGACGTTGAGCCGAATCTGGGAAGCCGGCTGCCGCAACTCAAGTACTGGATCAGCAGCGGAGAACCGCTCAGCCTCGATCTGGTCCGGCGATTCAAGCAGAGTCTGCCCGAGAGCGTTCTGATCAATCTTTATGGCTCTTCTGAAGTCTCCGCCGACGTCACCTGCTACGACACTCGCGACGTCCAATCTTCGGAGAGGGCTCTCATCGGCCGCCCGATCGCGAACACTCAGATCTATATTCTTGACGGTCAGTTCCAGCCGGTACCGGTCGGGTTGCCGGGCGAATTGTGTGTTGGGGGAGCCGGACTGGCTCGCGGCTATTGGAACGCCCCGGAAGAGACCGGGCGCAAGTTCGTTCGCAATCCCTTTGGGCAGTCAGGAGAAAAGCTATATCGAACCGGCGACCGTGCACGCTACCGGCCGGACGGCAATATCGAATACCTCGGCCGACTGGATTATCAGGTAAAGATTCGCGGCTTCCGCGTCGAGCCTGGCGAAATCGAGGCGTTGCTGGCGCAGCATCCGCGCGTCAAGCAAGCCGTGGTCCTCCCGGGGGAGAGTAGCGCCGGCGATAAGCGCCTTGTCGCTTATGTAGTACCAGAAGTTGCGCACGAGCAAGCGGCACAAGACGATACCGAAGCGCTCCAGTCGCAGCGGCTCTCGCATTGGCGCGACGTTTGGAGTGAAACCTACGAATCGGAGGGCGCGAACCACGACGCCGCGTTTGACATCAGCGGCTGGCAGAGCAGTTATACCGGACTGCCCTTCTCTGCCGATGAGATGCAGGAATGGGTCAACAACACCGTTGTCCGGATTCTCGCCCTGCAGCCGCAACGAGTGCTCGAAATTGGCTGCGGTTCCGGTCTTCTATTGTCAAGGATTGCCCCACACTGCTCAAGATACTTCGGCACAGACTTTTCCCCCACAACTTTGCGCCAGGTGCAGAAGCTGATTGCGGAGCAGCAAAGCCTGCGTCACGTGACGTTGCTGCAGCGCGGCGCCGACGACTTCAGCGGTTTCGAACCGGCCAGTTTCGATACCATCATTCTCAATTCGGTGGTGCAGTATTTCCCCAGCGTGAACTATCTGGTGAGCGTTGTGGAAGGAGCGGTGAGGGCAATTCGCCCGGGCGGGTCTATCTTCATTGGCGACGTCAGAGACCTTCGCCTTCTGAAAGCATTCCACCTGTCGGTTGAGCTCCAGCGCGCGCCCGCGTCCACGCGGCTGAATAAATTGCAGCAGCAGGTCGAAAAGCGCTTGGCCGAGGAACCCGAATTAGTGGTCGATCCTGCACTATTCCTGGCGCTCCCGGAACATCTTCCGTCAGTCAGCTCAGTGGAACTGCTGATCAAGCGGGGCGTTCACAGCACGGAGATGAATCGCTTCCGCTATGACGTCGTGCTGCGAGTTGGCGTTTCTTCCCCTTACAGCAACGGTTTCACCCGAACTCTGGACTGGCAAGCAGATGATCTCAGCTTAGCCAAGCTGCAAGCGATCCTGCGAGAGAAGCCTGCAAGCCTCCGTCTGACGCGCGTCCCCAATCGGCGTGTAACGACCGATACTAGAGCCCTGGCCCTGTTGCGCGAGACAGAGGGCGCCGAAACCGCGGGTGATCTACGCAACGCCTTGAACCAGACGCAGGAATGCGGCGCGGAGCCGGAAGAATTCTGGTCTCTGGATTCCTCGTATGCAGTTCGAGTGCTGCTATCGCCTGCGGAGCGGGGCGACTGCTGTGAAGTGTTTCTGACTCGCCTGCGTGAAGTCACTCATGAGGATTTTGGTCCAGCCGCATCCGCCCAACCCGCAAGACGTCCCTGGATCACTTACGCCAATAATCCGCTCCGCGGAGCGCTTACGCTCAAGCTGGCGCCCGAACTTCGGCAGTACCTGCACGAGCGCGTGCCGGACTACATGGTGCCGGCGGCTTTTGTGATGCTCGAAGCCTTGCCGCTCACGCCCAACGGAAAAATTGACCGGAGAGCGCTGCCCGTACCTGACGATGCCAGGCCCGAATTACAACAAGCCTACGTGGAACCGGCGTCGTCGCTGGAGCGAACTATTCAGTCCATCTGGCGCGAAGTGCTGCAAATCGACCGCGTGGGGACCCACGATAACTTCTTTGATCTGGGCGGACATTCCTTACGCCTGGTTGTGGTGCACAGCAAGTTAGTGCAGGCTCTGAACCGCGAACTGTCAATCGTGGATCTGTTCCACTATCCGACCATCAGTTCCCTGGCCAGCCATCTCGCGAATGGAGGCGCGGCGCAAGCATCGCTACAAGAAGCACAAGACCGGGCCCATAAACAAAAAGACGCTCGTCGCCGGGAAACGATTCTCGCGTCGAGGCCGAAATGACGGCCGCGGCGGACTCCATCGTTTCCGACGGCATCGCGATTATCGGCATGAGCGGGCGTTTTCCGGGAGCTCGGAACATTTCCGAGTTTTGGAAAAATCTGCGCAGTGGGGTGGAGTCGATCTCCTTCTTTTCAGAAGCAGACTTGGCTGCAGCCGGAGTCGATCCTCGCGTCACCGGCCATCCGGACTTCGTGAACGCCGGTGGAATCCTCGACGGCGTCGAGTTGTTTGATGCCTCGTTTTTCGGTCTCAATCCCCGAGAGGCGGAGACTCTCGACCCGCAGCAGCGTCTGCTGCTCGAATGTGCCTGGCAAGCCATGGAAGATGCGGGTTATGACCCGGAGCGCTGCCGCGGCCCGGTTGGCGTTTACGCCGGCTGCGCCATGAGTTCTTATTTGCTCAACCTTCTCGCTAAGCCCGGCCACAGGGAACTGGTGGGCGACTTCCTGGTCTTCACTGGCAATGACAAAGACTTTCTGACCACTCGTGTTTCCTACAAGCTCAACCTAAAAGGACCGAGCGTCGCGGTGCAGACAGCATGCTCCACCTCACTGGTCGCCGTCGCCATGGCCTGTGACAGCCTTTCGGCGCATCAGTGTGACATGGCGCTGGCTGGTGGAGTCGCCATTCGCGTGCCGCAGAACTCCGGTTACATCTTTCAGGAGGGCCAGATTTTTTCGCGGGACGGCCACACAAGATCGTTCGATGCCGCGGCCAGCGGCACGCTGTTTTCAAACGGCGTAGGCCTGGTGGTGCTGAAGCGGGTAGCAGATGCAATCGAAGACGGAGATTGTATTCGCGCGGTCATTCGTGGAACGGCCATCAACAATGACGGAGCCATGAAAGTCGGCTACGCGGCCCCAGGGCTGGATGCGCAGGCGGAGGTCGTCGCCATGGCTCACGCTCTCGCCGAGGTCGAGCCCCGCACCATCGCCTATGTGGAAGCTCACGGCACGGCGACGCCAATGGGCGATCCCATCGAAGTAGCGGCGTTGACAAAGGCTTTTCGTGCCGGTACGCAGGAGAACGGTTTCTGTGCTCTCGGTTCCGTGAAGTCGAATGTCGGCCACCTCGACACCGCTTCGGGAGTGGCTGCGCTGATCAAGACAGTTCTTGCGTTGGAGCACGGCGAGATTCCGCCTACGATCAATTTCACTCGGCCGAATCCGGCTATCGATTTCCCCAAGAGCCCGTTTTACGTAAATACTCAGCTTACGCCGTGGAAGAAAGGACCAACTCCCCGCCGCGCCGGAGTGCATTCCTTCGGCATTGGGGGCACCAACGCGCATGCAGTTGTTGAGGAAGCCCCGGTCGCCCAGGCTTCCGAATCTTCGCGGTCGCGGCATCTGTTGGTGTTGTCAGCCCGGTCAAAGTCCGCACTGCAGGCTGCCACCGCCAGCTTCGCTGACTATTTCCACCAGCATCCGAACGCCAACCTCGCCGATGTTACCTACACCAGCCAGGTGGGGCGGCGGGAATTCGCGCACCGGCGGATTCTGGTTTGCGCCGACTCAAGCGATGCAGCCGTCGCTTTGGCGCCGCTCAACCCTCAGCGGGTTGTCACGGGTGCAAAATCACCCGGTGAGCGCTCCCTGGCTTTCATGTTTCCCGGGCAGGGCACGCAATACGTGAATATGGGGTTGGAAACCTATCGATCTGAGCCAAACTTCCGCCGCAACGTGGATGAGTGCTCCGAGTTCCTAACAGGTCGCGTTGGCTTTGACCTGCGAGAAGTTCTTTACCCTACTTCCGAACAAGCCGAAGCCGCAGCGCGCCGTATTCACCAGACCGAGGTCGCAGAACTGGCGCTGTTCGTTTTTGAATACGCGTTGGCGCAACTTTGGATGGAATGGGGCATCCGGCCACAGGTACTGATCGGTCAAAGCATCGGCGAGTACGTCGCTGCCTGCCTCGCCGGAGTCTTCTCCCTGCACGACGCTCTGGCGTTGTTGGCGGAGCGCAGTATGTTACTCCAAAGGTTGCTCGAAGGCGCGATGCTGGCCGTAGCGTTGTCCGAGCCTGAGATGCAGCGCTCGATTGTCCCCGGCCTCGAGCTGGCGGCGACCAACGGACCGTCCTCTTGCGTAGTTGCGGGCACGGTGGAAGCCATCAGCCAGCTCGAATCCGGTCTCAGCCAGAAGGGCGTGGAATCGCGCCGCTTGCAAGTCACGCGTGCGTTGCATTCCAAAATGATGGAGCCTCTGGGCCCGGCACTCACGACCGTGGTGGCGCGAATCCCCCTGCACCCTCCGCAGATTCCCTTCGTGTCAAGCGTAACGGGGACCTGGATCACCGCCGCTGCGGCCACAGATGCACGCTATTGGGGAAGTCACGTTCACCGCACCGTACGCTTTTCAGAAAGCATGAGATGTCTTCTGAAAGCCTCGAATCGTACCCTGCTGGAAGTAGGACCCGGCCACGCGCTTGCAAGTATCGCGCAATGCCATCCAGATAGGCTCTCGGACCACGCAATCATTTCTTCCTTGCCCCGATTTGATGCCCACACATCGGATACAGAATCGTTGTTGACCGCCTTGGGCCGCTTGTGGCTCCTGGGCGCCAAGGTCGACTGGCCGGTATTCTGGAGTCACGAAAAACGACGCCGCGTCCCGTTGCCCACGTATGCTTTCGATCGCAAGCGGTACTGGGTCGACCCGCAGCCACCAGCTCAAACGGCGGAAAAGTCTCCGATGCCAGTGATTGACGTGGGAAAACGCGGCGCAGATTCGTCGGTACGCTGCGCAACTGTACGCCAGAACCAGCCCGCTCCCGGTGTTGAGAAGTCGGACGATTCCTATGCAGCCCCCACAGACGAGGTGGAGCGCCTGGTAGCAGAAATCTGGCAGAAGCTTTTGGGCGTGGAACGCGTAGGGATCTACGACAATTTCTTCATGCTGGGTGGACACTCCATGCTGGGCGCCCAGCTTCTTTCGCTTTTGCGGTCAGCCTTCCATGTGGATGTCCCGTTGCCGAGCTTGTTCGAGGCGCCCACCGTCGCCGGCATGGCCGAACGCATCCGGGCGTTTCGCTAGACTGAAGCCGAATCCCGCAACCAATCAATCGTGTATGCCGTCGCTTGTTTGCGCCACTCCGGGCGCCGTAGGCTGTGGTTGGCCTCCGGCAGTTCGTAAGATTGCACTCGTTTTGCTGACAACAGACGCCGCCACCGCCACGAGAGCGATGCGGTGTGCTTGAAAGCCTGCGCCCCAGTATCTTTGCCGCTGAGAATGACCAGCACCCGCCCTCT
>JBAVAV010000471.1:0-2401 GCA_049585895.1 Candidatus Sulfotelmatobacter sp.
CGTTATGAGGGCTATGACAAAGAGCCCGAGGACCTGAATTCGGTCAGCCAGCAGATTAAGCAGATCGAGGCGCAGAAGAAAGACAATCTGAAGCAGACCGCGTACTTGATGAAGCAGGCAGATTCAGCCGCGTCCAACGAAGATGCCAACCGCCTGAACGAAAAGGCCGTGGCCTTGCGCGTGGCAAACAGCAAGCTGGACGGGCGCTTGCAGCAGCTCGACTTCCAGTCGCACAGCCTGATGCAGGACATGAAGAAGGTTGGACCCAACCTGAAAGACGTCCGGCTCAAGCTGAACAAGAATTGGATTCCGGTGTGGCTGAAGAAGCCGACAGACTTTCGTCCTACAACAAAGATGCCGAACTTCCGGTTGACCGCTCATCAGACTCAGGCAATTTCGGCCTACATCTGGCAGTCGGGATTCACCGATGCCGTTCCTCAGCGTAAGCCCGGCAACGCTGCGCATGGCAAAGAATTATTCGAAACTCGGGGCTGCCTCGCCTGCCACTCGATCGGCGAAGGCGACCAACTGCAGGGCGGCACCTTTGCCGCCAACCTGACGCGTGAGGGCGAGAAAGCAAATTACAACTACCTGGTGCGCTGGATTCACAACGCCCGCGAGCGCACGCGCCCCTACTGTCCGTACGAAAAGAAGGACATAGGTCCTGAGGATTACGCCAAGAAAGGACTTCCCTACCAGTTCGATCTGGACCATGGCCAGTGCCCGAACGACGGCCACGAACTGCAGGTGCAGAATATGACCGTGATGCCGAGCCTGCGGCTGACTCCGGAAGACGCCGAGGACATTGCGTCTTATCTGATGACGCAGAAGAAGCAGGAGCCTTCATCCTATGCGGATGCGGCGTTTATGGATGATCCGGCGCTGAAGGCCGAAGGCAAGAAGTGGGTGCGGCATTTCGGCTGCTCGGGCTGTCACGAAATTGCCGGCTTCGAAGACGAAGGCCGGATCGGAACCGAGCTCACCTATGAAGGCAGCAAGCCCATCGAGCGCCTGGACTTCGCATTGTTCACTGAAGTTGCGCAGCGGGGCGGCAAGGACGCCGAGCCGATCAAGGATAAAGACGATCTGGCGCGCCTGCCCGATGGACCGGCGAACGAGCCGTGGTACGACCACAAAGGATTTTTCGAGCACAAACTGGCTGAACCGAACATCTACGACCAGGGCAAGATCAAGAGCGAACTTGAAGCTGCGCGCATGCCCAATGTGCATTTGACCAAAGATCAAGTGCTGGATTTGACCACGTTCCTGCTGGGCAGCCAGGAGACTTCCCTTCCCGCCAGCTATCAGTACAAGCCAGGCGATTCGCGGCATGACATTCAGGAAGGCTGGTGGGTGATCAAGAAATACAACTGCATGGGTTGCCACCAGTTCATTCCGGGTCAAAGAACAATTCTCATGGGATTGAAGCAGTATCAGGATGTGCAGGAGCAGTTGCCGCCGAAGCTGCTGACCGAAGGCGCGCGCGTTGATCCGGAATGGCTGCGCAAGTTTCTGTCGAATCCGGCGTTGAGCACGACCGACACGAATCGCAACGGCGTGCGGCCGTACTTGAAGGTTCGCATGCCCACGTTTTCGTTTTCCGACAACGAACTGCGCAAGCTGGTGCGCTTCTTCCAGGCGCTTTCACAGCAGCCAATGCCGTACATCCCTGAGGAGGTACCGACGCTCACCTCCAAGGAAAACGACATGGCACGAAGCTTGTTCTCGAGTACCGCCGCGCCTTGCCTGAAGTGCCACGCGACGGGCGATCCGAGCCACGACAAAATTGCGACTGCCCCGAACTTCCTGCTGGCGAAGGAACGCCTGAAGCCGGATTGGGTGGTGCGGTGGATTACCGATCCGCAGGCGGTTAGCCCGGGAACGTCCATGCCGTCGGGGCTATTCAAGCAGCAAAATAACCAGTGGGTATTCGCCGGTCCCACGCCGTCGTCATTCCAGGGGTACGATGGGGATCACCGCAAACTGCTGACGGATTATATTTTCCAGTTGACGCCGGAAGAGCAGCGTCGCGTGGGGGCGTCTATGCCGCACGCAAAAGCTGCGATGCAGAGGAAGAGCGATAAGAGGCAGGCCGCGGCAGAAATACGCCAGGCAGTGAGTGGGGGATCGCGGTAGAATTCGGTGGTGCCGGCGGGACGCCGGCGCTACAGTTCTTGCGCTACAAATTCGCCGCTACTAATTCTAAGGAGAAGAGCGACACATGAATCGTAATAAATGGAATCTGGCAATGATGACACTCACTCTGCTGCTGACCATGGGTCTGCTGCTGGCGGGGTGCAACAAGAATACGGAACAATCCAGCAATACCACGGCCGAGAAGGAAGCGCCGCCCGCGGCGGCTGCGACGCCGATCGATCCCGCAACCGTGGCAACCGTAAGC
>JBAVAV010000472.1:0-1603 GCA_049585895.1 Candidatus Sulfotelmatobacter sp.
ATTACGCTGATTTCGGAGCAGTTCGCGAATCGGCGCGGCGATGTCTCCAGGCGCGAGCGTAGCAGTGGCAACCTGATAGAACAATGGTTGAAAGAGGTAGTGATTGGAGCGATCAATCAAGGTTACGCGAACGGGCGCCTTGCGCAGTGCCTGGGCGGCGGCGAGTCCGCCGAAGCCGCCGCCGACGATCACCACATGCGGCAGTGGACCGGGTGCCATGACTTGTATCTCCTATTCAGCGTCTTTCTCTGCCTTTGTCAGCAACGCCTCAGCGCGCAGTTGAGTTGCTTCCGCCAAACGGGCAAACTCCAGCACGCTCCCACGCAGCCTGGCGTCCCTTCCACCCACCTGTGCGGTACGCGACAGAAACTTCATAGACGCCGCGGCGAACAGCAAGGATTGGATCGTCTGATGCCTCGATGCCGTCGGTCAGCCGTGTGGGATCATGCATCATCACCGCATCGCCGATCTCCTCGACGGTGGTGGTTCGGACGATGGTGAGTTGACCAATACGCACTCGTGTGCGATTGTCGGGCCAGGGCGCGTTCGGGTCATCCAGCGAGTCACCCTCTCCCGCGAGTTCCAGGACGAGATTGAAAACGACCGGCGTTTTCCGCAGCCGTTCTTCGAGCTCTTCGAAGAGGTACGACGGCGGTCGCTTCTGCAACTCTTCCAGGGTCTGACCAACTACGCCCGCCGCCGGTTCCCAGTGATAGCGAGCGTATTGCGCCTCATCGGCCTCGTTCACGAATCGGAAGGCATGAAGCATGTGAAAGGCGGTCTGGGCAAGGCTGACCGATGCCGGCAGGTTTTTCGCGAGTTGTACAGCGTGTGCGACCCACGGACGGTTTGCCATGAATGGGCGGACCCGGTTGGGATCAGGCTTGCCTGTGTTCGGATCAGGTCGCACGGCCTCCAGAAACTCAAGGGTTTCTTCGGGGGTGCGCGCGAGAAAGACCGGGATTGGTAAAGAAACCAGATCTGTCGTTGTGCCATCGGGAAGATAGAATCTTGCGGCCATAGAGGCCGTCGTCGCTGGTCCCCAGGGATTCCCCGAGCTGCTGTTCGAATAGCGCACCGTCACAGGGACGGAATCGCCTTGCAGGTGGACTGCGCGGCTCAGTTTCCTGGCCTCGGGTGTAGCTTTGAACTCACCTGCGTAATAGCGGCCCGATGCGTGCACATCGCGGTACCCAGGATGAAAGCCCTGAAAATCCTGGTGTATCATCTCCACCAGCTTTGAGGCTATGCGGTATTGACCGTGATTCATTTTTTTCTCCTGTCTTCAATCTCAAGCATCTTTGAGGGGTAGGGACCCGAAGAAGGTGGGCGCAGCTTAGGGAAGCCGCGCCCTAGGTCAGGTCGTTTCAGCTAGCCGCGTCGAGCAGGTTATCGAGTGCCTGCTTCGCTTTCACCGCCTGCCCGCCCACCGTCCCGGTAGTCGTTCTAACTGTTGATCTTGTCGAGGAACTCGTCCAGCGCTTTACCGACGCGCTTCAGCCGTCGAATGTCCCGCACCGTCAGATCCGGATGGGCGACGTACCAGCCGTCCGCCGGGATCTGGTGCTTGGCGATCCAGTCTTTCACTTCGGGGCTTTGAATC
>JBAVAV010000473.1:0-4841 GCA_049585895.1 Candidatus Sulfotelmatobacter sp.
AAGCGAGGGTTTCTCAAATCTCAGAGGAGATAAATGCCGAATAAGAGCAATACCAAAGCTGGCTGGCGCCACGATGGCATCACCGCCGGCCCCGTCGATGACTACCTCTATTCCATTCTCCCCAGGCGCGACCCAGTCCTGGCGGAAATGGAAGACTACGCCACCAAGCACAACATTCCCATCGTCGGTCCCGCCGTCGCGCGCGTGCTTCAACAGCTTGCGACGATGATCAATGCCAAAACGGTGTTCGAGTTGGGCTCAGCCATCGGATATTCAACCATCTGGTGGGCCCGCGCCGTAGGCGAAAAGGGACGCGTGATCTACACCGACGGCGACTCCAGGAATGCCGAACGCGCCCGCGACTACTTCGCTCGCGCCGGAGTCAACCAGCAGATTACGCTTCACACCGGCGACGCGCTCGAGTTCCTCTCCGAACAGAAGCAGGAATTCGATGTGATTTTCAACGACGTCGACAAGGAAGACTATCCTCGCGTTCTGCGCCTCGTACCCCCGCGTCTGCGCCAAGGCGGCCTCTTCATCACGGATAACGTGCTGTGGAGTGGCCGGGTCGCGGACAAAAATGCGACGGACCCGGAGACCAAAGCCATCCTCGAGTTCAACCGCCAACTCTACGGTATGAATGATTTCTTTACTACAATCCTGCCCATACGCGACGGTCTGGCGGTAGCAGTAAAAAAGTGACGTAGATCGAAGAAAAGCTAGATCGACTTCACCGGAATCGCCAGAATATCGTCGACCAGCCCAACTTCTTTTTGCAGAAACGGTTCGGCGTAGGTCACGCCGCCCAGCATCCCGTAATACCGTGCCATCGCCTCCACCCGCGCGCGAATCTCATCATGAGCAGGGAACAGGTCTTTGCCCGGCTCTTGATCGCTAAACTGCGACTTATACGCCAGGATGGAGGAAAACTTCCGCTCAAACTGTTCGCTGATGTCCACCACAAACGTAGGCCGGATGTCATAGTAAAGCGTGGCGTAAATAATCTTAAAAGGCCGGTGCGGCGGAAGTGTCGTAGTGCTATCCGAGGTTTCCTGGCCGAGAGCTGAAGGCTGAGAGCTGAGAGCTAATTTCCCCAGCCCGGCAAGAAAGCAAGCTTCATACCCCAGCACCGAAGCCGTGTAGTGGTCCGGATGCCGTCCCTTCCAGTAAGGCAGAATCGCCACCCGAGGCCGCATCTCGCGGATCACGCTTGCGACTTTCAGCCGGTTCTCCCACGTGTTCTCGACGCGCCCGTCGGGAATATCGAGCGCCCGCCGCCAGCCTGCTCCCAGAATCTTCGCCGCGTCGTCGGCCTCGCGCGCCCGGTCTTCCGCGGTGCCGCGCGTCCCGAGTTCGCCCCGAGTCAGATCGAGAATGCCCGTGCGCTGGCCGCGCAGCGCCATCTTCAGTAAAGTGCCGCCGCAGGTTTGTTCCACGTCGTCGCGGTGGGCCGCAATGGCCAGGATGTCGAGAAAAGGCGCGGCCATGTCAGTCGAGATTCCCCTGCTCCAGCACCACGTTCTCCCGCACAATCAACCGGTTCGCCGCCATTTCTTTCAGCGTGGGCAGCACGCGGCTCACATGCTCGTCGGTATCCACAAAAACGATGATCACCGGCAGCTTGCCGCCTGCTTCCACCAGGTGAGCCGTCTCCACGCGATGCCGCCCCAGAAATCCCGCCACGGCATGGATCGCTGTCGCCGCATACACATTTTCCTTACGCAGGTAGTTGAGAATCTCCATATGCAGCGGCCGATGCCGCCACTGGTCGTTGAGATAGACGGTGACTTGTACTGCCATCGCGTGGGCCATTTTACAGCACGCGCGCCAGCGCCATGCCCGCCAGCGCACCGCCGAGGCACAGTAGATTGCTGCTGAAGACGTTGGCCAGCATCAGTCCCCATTGCCCCTGCTCGAAATAGGATATGGTCTCGAAAGCGTAACTGGAGAACGTGGTGAACGACCCGCAGAAGCCCACCACCACGAGCAGCCGCCAGCGCGGATCCATCAGTGCGCGCTCGCTGGTCCAGATGACGAAGAATCCGACAATCACGCTTCCCACAACGTTGATGAACAGCGTCCCGTAAGGGAAGACCGAGCCAAGTCCTCTGGCGGCAAGACGGCTGAGCAGGTAACGCAGGTTGGCGCCGGCGACGGCGGCGACAGATATGGCGAGGAAATCTTTCACGATAGAGTTCTCCCTACAAATACGATCAGATTTTGTAGGAGTCATCAGCCCCCGGCCTCGCGGGCGGTTATGGCGAACTCCATCGCCAAGTCTTGCGGCTACGAGCAGGATTACTGCTCTACTCTTCCTTCTTTTCGCTCGTTTCTTTGTCAGCCCGATCCCGGCTCTTTTTCTCTTCTTCGACGTTCTGTCGGGCTTGTTCGATCACTTCATCGGGAACGGCTACGCCGCCCACACTCTTAAGGAATTCTACGAGTCCCATGTCACGCTCCTCCACCCTGCTCCGGCGGTTGCCCGCCTTGGGCTTTCCTGTACGTGGCGAGCTCGGTTCCTGCTATCGCGCCGCCCGCGATCGCCTGCCACGCCAGGCCACCGGTAAAAGCTTCCTTCGGAGAACCGGGCACAACGAGGTACGTTGTGACTAGTCCTCCACATATCAAGTATATCAGCGCATCAAACAATACCAGTCTCCAATTTTGGCCTGGACTCTTGATAACTTCCGCAATTCGGCTGTTCCGATAGAGAACAAAATAGCCCAGCAAAGCCCCCAGAACACCAGTACTAAAAGCCTGTCCGAAAGCCAACGTCTGTGTCGTAGCCTGTGGGTCCATCGACATGTTCGGCACCCCTCGTTTCCTCGCTGCCAATTCATTCTTAGGTCAGCGGCGAACTTCCTCGCGGTCGGAATCATCGGTCACATCGATGTTGACCCGACAACTTTTCCAGCCGTGTCCGGATTTCGTAACAAGAGGCTGAACCGCCAGCCGCGTCCGAATCGCGGAATGGCCAGCGAGGTATAGACGACAGATATGCCGATCGCCCGAACTCTCGGGATGCAGTTCTACTTCTTCCGCTCCACCAAAAACCGCGCCAACTCCTTCAGCCCTTCCGCCCGCTCTCCAAACCCCTCGAGTTCCGCGAACGCCTCCACTACCAGCTCATCGGCCTTGCGCTTCGAAGCCTCAACCCCAAACAGCGCCGGATAAGTCACCTTCTCCGCCGCGGTATCTTTGCCCGCAGTCTTGCCCAGTTGCTCCGAAGTCTGCGTCACATCCAGGACATCGTCCACAATCTGAAACGCCAGCCCCACCGACCGTCCGAACGCCCTCAGCTTGGCCACTTGACTGTCTTTCGCCTTCGCATAAAGCCCCCCACTTACCAGGCTCGCGGTAATCAGCGCCGCCGTCTTCGAGCGGTGGATATACTCCAGCATCTCCGCATTGGGCCGGATGTGTTCGGCTTCCAGGTCCACCACCTGCCCGCCGATCATGCCATCCACCGTGCCGGTGGCGCGTGCGATCTCCTCGATAATCCGCACCCGCGATTCCGCCGTCGCCTTCAGCCGCGCCAGCACTTCATACGCCTGGGTCTGCAAAGCATCTCCAGCCAGAATCGCAATGGCCTCGCCGAAAACTTTGTGGCAGGTGGGCCGTCCGCGCCGCAGGTCGTCATTGTCGAGCGCCGGCAGGTCGTCGTGGATCAGTGAATACGTATGCAGCATCTCCAGCGCCGCGCCCAACTCCTCGATCCCCGCGGGCAGCTTCCCGGCCACCATGCGTCCCGCTTCCATGCACAGCACGGGCCGCAGCCGCTTGCCGCCGGCAAACACGCTGTGCCGCATCGCTTTATGAATAGAGACCGGCGGCTGCGTCTCCAGCGGGATCAGCCGGTCCAGCGCCGCGTCGGTCGCAGCCCGTCCCTGTTCAAGGATTTCTTCCACCATGAAACAGTGAGTATAGCAAGGCCGTCGGCGGCGGACGGTGCGGACCATCGTGATCCCCGGCAGCCATCGAGTCGCACGATCGCGCTGTGGATTCCTGACTGAAATAATCTTGAGTGCGGCTGTTCCTGGGTTGGGGAACGGGGCAAGAGTTCGGGGTCCCCCCCCTCCCCAGGCAACTCTGAAAGCCTTGCTGGGCGCGGGTTTCGCAAAAAGAGTGTGTCAAAATCTTGATGTCAAAGAACTTGGAGGTCAAAATCTTGAGAGCAAAACACTTATGTCGGACTCATCGTGCTTTTTGGCATTCCGTCCGTCGCGACGATGATCGCTCAAGTCGGATTGTGGACGCAAGGTTGGATGTCACATGCAGGTGTGGAAAAAGGAGAGACACCTAGCTTGTGTCTGCATCCGGACGACTCATCTCTGAAATTGGATTTGTTGCCCTCAGCGGCCAAAGCCGAAGTCTCGAACGGCGTCGCAGGCGGTACGAGTGGAACTCGTGCCCTTCCCGGTTTGTCCTTGCCCCTCAGTACCGTGTGGTTCCAAACTGAGCTTGCCAGCTCTACGCGGCCGCTGTTTTCGACATCGCCACATTGCGCAGGACCGACTTCAGCACATTCTGCACATCGTCCGCGGGGCAGACGTCGCTGGCGCCAGCTTCGAGTGCGGCCATCCATAGTTCTTCATCCGGGATGCGATTGGTACAGACGATGGGCAGCGCGGGAAAATCCTGGTGGAGATTGCGCACGTCGCTGAGGCGGGAATATTCGACATCGAGAACTACAGCTTGCGGACGGTTCCTGGCGACTTTCTCGCGCAGTTCATCGCGAGAGTTGGCCAGAACGACGGAGTGAAAGTGGGAACCAAGGCCACCGGCCAGGGACTTGGCAGTTTCCTGGTCGCTTACGAGGACTACAACACTCTGGCTCATAC
>JBAVAV010000474.1:0-6041 GCA_049585895.1 Candidatus Sulfotelmatobacter sp.
GATCTACACCGATGGAAAAGTCAGGCATGGAGGGAAAGACTACCAGAACCGCGAGGGGACGTTTTTCATTCTTGATCCATGCGCATTACTTCTGGCATTTCGAGCAGTAATGGCTGCTGCGACCGGCGATTACAATTCGTTTGATGGGCGTCTTGCAGACCAGGCAAGGCTCGCCTTCGCGGCCATAGACGCGGTGTTGCAATTGGAAAAAGCCTTCTTCGCCTTCGGCATCGACGTAGTCCGAAATCGAAGAACCGCCGAGCCTGATCGCCTCCCGCAGCACCGCCTTGACTGCGGTAAACAACGCGGCAAGTTGGTAGCGCGTGATGGTCGAGGCGCGGCGGCGCGGCCGAATCCCGGCACGAAAGAGAGACTCGTCGGCATAAATATTTCCCACGCCGCGAAGCAGTTTCTGGTTGAGCAAGGCGCTCTTGATGGGAGTCTTGCGCCCGCGGAAGAGGGCGAGGAAGCGATCGAGGCCGGCTTCCAGCGGCTCGACGCCGCCGGCATCGAAGCCTCCGGCTTGGGCTACACTCAAGCGGCCGAAGCGGCGCGGATCTACAAATCGCAACTCCCGGCCCGAGGCAAGTTTGAGAATTGCATGAGTATGCTTGAGCACTTCGGCGCGCGACTCGCACACCTGCAGGCGGCCGGTCATACCGAGGTGGACGATCCATTGTGCCTTGCTTTGTGTGGGATCAGGTTTTATGGGGCGGACACTCATGGCTTCCTTTCCATGTGTCGTAGAGGAACCCTGTCGCAGTCTCGCTTCGGATCGCTGACGCGGCGGTCTAGGCTTTCCTCTTTTCGCGGACGACGCCTGTCCTGAGCCTGCGGAGGGCTCGAGGTCGAATACGATGTGCTTGCCGATGCGCCCGACTGCGAGAATGCGGCTGTTTTCCAAGGTGGAAGCGATCTGTCTCGCGGGCGACTTCAACGGTTCCGGCTTCTGCCCCAGCCAGACTGATTCGACCACTTCTCCGGTTACTCGTCTGGCGAGGCCGCGAACGATAGTTTCAACTTCGGGCAGCTCAGGCATGGTCCTATCAGTGTACTAAGGTCGCGGCTTGTGAGTTTGCCCGGGCCATGGTGTCGTCAGCTTTGACGGGCCCAATTTCGATCAGATCGGTCGGTAGTAGGTCAGTTTGAATACTCCGCGAGAGATCCCTCGCCCCGCTGGTGAAAGCGCGGGGCTTCGGGATGACGCCTTGGGAATGAGGGTCAGCTGCCCCGTTACCGATCGGGTTATTCTATTGACACTCCTGCGCGAGGATGACAAAATCTGCGGCGGCACCGTTCCTCCGAATCTCCATACGGTGCTTTCCAACTGATTCTCGGCTCGGTGTCAGACATCAGCCGGGACTACGCGGGCCGGCCTTCGCGAATATTAAGATCAGGAAACCATGGACAACTACCCAGCAACGTCTGGCCGAGTGGCGCGCGCTCCGGAAGTGATGGTCAGTTACTCCAGCCAGGACCGCGACCGGGTGATGGAATTTGTGCGCGCGCTGCGGGCGGCAGGGGTTGCGGTATGGATTGACCAGGGCGGCATCGATGGCGCCCAGCGCTGGAGCGAGGAAATCGTCAACGCCATTGAAGCCTGCCGCACCATGATGCTGTTCATCTCGCGCACCTCGATGGAGTCGCAAAACATTTCCCGGGAAGTGGCGCTGGCATGGGAAAGCGGCAAGCATTTTCTGCCGGTGGCGCTGGAAGAGGCGAAAATCCCGAAGAGCATGCAGTACCAGCTGGCCGGAATTCAATACGTCAAGCTGTACGAAGGCGACCCGGAAGCAAAGTTTGAGTCGCTGCTGCGCGCGTTGGTGCGATTGGGAGTGAGAGTCTCGCCGTATTCGATGGCAGTGATCAGCGCTGGCATGGGCGATCGGGAGCAGACCCTGGAATGGCTGGCCAAGGCTTGCGAAGAACATTCGGGAGCCCTGGCCAGGCTGACGACAGAACCGCGATTCAATCCCATGCGCTCGGACCCGCGCTTCTCTGAGTTGGCCAGGCGCGCAGAGGCGCTCGTGCTCGACTTGGAGGATGCCAGCGCCGAGATTGTCTTGCCGCAGCCTCTGAAAGCTGCGCCCCAAAGAACCAACATCTCCGGCGCAACGCCTGCCTGGAAGCATCTGCTTTGGCCGGACATTGTCGATGCCAAGTCGGCGCGGGAGGCTACGGCATTGGCCGTGTGGGCGTCGGCGGCGATCATCGCGGCCCGGTGGGTGCTTTCTTTTCTCGTCGCCGCGCCCACGGTGACGGGCCTGGGATGGTGGAACGATCCCATCGTGCTTACGCTAATTTTCGCGGCGATCGGGTTTGGCGTGCAAAAGATGGGTCGTCCCGCAGCCGTGATTTGAACCGTGCTGTGCGCGCTGGGAGCGTTGTTCAATTTAAATGTGCTTTCATTTCTCCGCAGCGCAATGGAGGCGCAGGAACAATATGCGCAGACGGGGCAGCAACTTTCGGGACAGCCCAATTATTCGGCCCTTTACTATGCTGCTCTGTTTGGAGGAGTGGCCGGAATCGTGTTTGTGCTGGCTTTCGTGAACGGGTGGCGCGGCACGTTTGCCTATCGCGCCATGGTGCAGGCGGGACGCACGCAGGACAAACAGGACGCTCTCAGTCCGGAGGATCTGCTGGCCGTACGGCGCAAGGTCATGAGTGTGGTCCAGCGCGTATGGGGAACGGGACCGCTGTCGTCAGCGGGGAAGGCGCCTGAAACAGCCCCTGCAGTCGCGACAACGGTAATTGCAGCGCCTGTTAAATTTCGGACGCCGTTGAGTCCGCCAACAGTTGCAGTGCAAACGGTAAGCGAAGCCCCCTCTAGCGAGGATTCATCGGACGACGAAACCGAGTCCGCGCTGACCTTGCAACCCGACTTAACGGCAGTCGTCACATCCTCTTCGATCGAAAACCCGAATGCGACCGAGACGCCGGCCGCAGTCTTGGCGGAGCCTGCCGATGCGGCGGCGTTGGATCAATTCCCCACGCTCGACGACGCTCCCGACGTTCAGACCCTGGCCGACCTGGTCGGCAGTAATCCGTTCCAACTCACGCGCGCGCTGGTGTTTCTGGTCGCGAACGTCATCACCGGTCTGGCGTTTATGCTCGCCCGGAGCATGATGGTAAGCGGGCCTTTCCATCCTGTTTATTGGCAGTTCGCGATTCTGCGCGGCATCGCCTTTACGCTGGCGACATTGTCGGCGTTCCGCTTCGTGCGCCGGGGATGGAGCGCGGCAATCGTTGCCGCCGCTCTGACCGTGCTGTTAATGCTGCCAGTCTGCCATTTCACGCTGGGGACGTTCGACATCGCGGATTTGTTTTATCGCGAACAGTTTCAGGAATTTCTGCTCATTCCCTTCGCGGACAGCCTGGTCACACTCCTCGGCTTGTTCTTCCTGATTCCGCGAATTCGCCCGTTGGCATTGGCACTCTGGACGGGCGCCGTCTGCGCTGAAGTTGCGACCTCAATGCTGATCACCATGCTGCGCGAATTCGGATCGGGGACTCCGCCCGATCCGGTTCTGGCTGGAACGCTTGTTTTTTTTGTGGGTGTGCGCAGTCTGATATTTGCCGGAGTTTTGTGGGGAGGGTTGAAGCTCGTAGGAATTGGGCACACCTCTAAGAGTTAGGCCCCACGTCAGGCGCAATGCGCAACAGTTGGCAAGGAAAAAACGAATGCCGAAATTCGCCGGGCATATTACCGACGCTTTGACTATAGGAAGGGTGTTGGAGCTAGTCTTTCAGCGGGACTACCGCACTTCCATCGCGGCAGATCGTAGCGACTTTCTGCAAGTCCCCGTTAGCGGTCGGAACGGTCATGACGGGACCGTAGCAATAAACAGCGTGCCCGGTGGCGGCAAAGTACCAGCGTCCACCGGTGGAGCGATGCGCCAGATGGTCGGCGGGCTCACGCTGCGGCTGTGGCGGTTTGGCCACCGACAGACTTAACAACAAGGCTAGGGTCAGGACCTTCATTCTTCATTTTCCAGACACTGCGCGACTACTACTGCCGAACCTGTCTTACCGAACGTACTGCCGAACCTGAGAGAATCAAATCGTAATCAACATTCGCCGCTGGTCTGCCAGGTCTGCCGCCGGTTTGGGCGGAATCTGGACCTCAGGCTTTGCTGTCTTGCCTGCGTGCTGTTGATTGCGGTGCTGCGGTACAGCCTGGGCTAACGGGGCCTTCGCCTTTGGAACCTGGGTCGACGGGGCCTGGGAAGACGGAGTCTGGGTAGACGGAGCCTGTGCCTGGGATGACGGAGCTTGCGGGTGGCGATGCGACAGAGCCATTTGCTTATCCTGCAGAGCCTTGCCCTTCGCGGCCCAAAGCTGCCTGCTGTCACCCAGCAAGGTCAGGATTAGATTACGCTGCGACTGGATCGTGGAACCTTGGAATACAATCAGCAGCGTCATCAGGCCGTAGGAAAGCAAGAACAGTGCGGTGAGCAGCGGAAACAGGCTGTGCTTCTTCGGCGGAGCCAGAATCGGCGCTACGCTTTCGTTACCGGACATCGTCGTCAAAGCGGCACCCCACCTTGCCTGAGAAACGCAGGCGAAGGAGAGAATGCAGCTTGCCCACCAATGAGAAGGCTTCCTGCAACCTACTGAAATTCATGGGGTTAGCGGGGCGGGCGTGGAGGGCCAAGCGGCCTCTAAGTGCAACTCGGTGCACATAATGAGCAATGGGAATTGATTCGTGCGGCGCCCGGAGTACCAGCGCTAGACCAAACGTGGGGCTTTTCGACCAGAAGCACACTACCTGAATCGCCAGAGAAAAGCAGAAGGAAGGCTCCGGGCTTACTTTCCTCCCAGCAGAAGTTTGGCGATGGTCGCCAGTTGCATATTAGAAGTACCCTCGTAGATCTTGCCGATCTTGGCATCGCGCCAGTACTTTTCGACAGGGTAATCTTTCGTAAAACCGTAGCCCCCGTAGATTTCAATTGCCAGCGAAGTCACGCGCTCGGCAACCTGAGAGGCGAAGAGCTTGGTCATGGCGGCTTCTTTCACGAAGTTGACGCCGGCATCTTTCATGCGGGCAGCGTTGTAGACCATCAGGCGGGCGGCCTCGATTTCAGTGGCCATCTGCGCGATCTGAAATTGGATGCCCTGAAAATCGGCGATGGCTTTGCCGAATTGTTTACGCTCTACCGCGTACTTGCAGGCAAATTCCCAGGCGCCGCGAGCCAGGCCGATCATCTGCGCTCCAATGCCGATGCGGCCTTCATTCAGCGTCTCGATCGCGATCTTGTACCCCTTACCGGGCTCGCCCAGCACGTTGTCTTTGGGCACGTGGCAATCTTCGAGAATGAGTTCGCAGGTGGAAGAGGCGCGGATGCCGAGCTTGTCTTCCTTTTTGCCTACGGTGAATCCAGGAAAATCCTTCTCGACCAGAAAAGCGGTGATGCCCTTATATCCGGCGGAGGGATCGAGCGTGGCGAACAGAACGAACAGTCCAGCTTCCTTGGCATTGGTGATCCACAACTTGTGGCCGTTGAGCACATACTCGCTGCCTTTGAGTTGAGCGCGAGTTTGCAGGCCGAAGGCGTCGGAGCCGGAACTGGCCTCGCTGAGGGCGTAGGCCCCGAGGGTTTCCGATGCCATCTTGGGCAAATAGCGCTTTTTCTGCTCGCTGTTGCCCCAGCGCAGCAGGGCGTTGTTTACCAGGGTGTTCTGCACGTCAACGATGACGCCGGCCGAAGCATCCACGCGCGAAAGCTCTTCGACCGCCAGGATCGCTTCGAAAAACTTGGCGCCGCTTCCTCCGTACTGCTCGGGGATCTCGATGCCCATCAGCCCAAGCTGGAAAAATTCGTGGATGAGATCTTTTTCGAAGACGCCCTTCTCGTCCATTTCCTTGACCAGCGGGCGTATCTTCTCGTCGGCAAATTGACGAATGTTGTCGCGGAAGAGGATTTCGTCTTCGGTGAGCGTGGTCACCGGCGTGGGAACGGCGGCTTGGAGCGCGGTTTCGGGCATAAAGATACCTTCAGGAAAGCAGGAGTGGCAAACCTTGGATTTTAGCACCGTTCAGC
>JBAVAV010000475.1:0-9691 GCA_049585895.1 Candidatus Sulfotelmatobacter sp.
GCCCAGTGCAGCTTGCGCAGCGCATCCGGCGCGCTGCGCCTCAGGGTAGTTCCCACGTCGAGGTCTTCGAAAATCGGCACCGGGAAAAAGCCTACAAGACCATTCTGCATCTGCTCGATTCCAATCACGACGGCGTTCTCTCCGAAAGCGAGAAAGAGAGCGCCCGCATTATTCTATTCGGCCACAGCTGGGGCGCGTCCGCGGTTGTGATGCTGGCTCGCGACTTGCGCCGGGCGGGTATCCCGGTATTGCTCACCGTGCAGGTGGATAGCGTGGCTAAGCTGTGGCAGAACGATTCCATCATTCCTGACAATGTGGCCGAGGCGGTGAATTTTCATCAGCCGCACGGTATCGTCCACGGACGCGCCCAGATTACCGCCGCTAATCCAGCGAAAACCCAGATCCTCGGAAACTATCTTGTCGACTACCAGAAAGATCCGGTGAGTTGCGCAGAGAACTCCTGGTATGACCGCTTCTTTACTCCGGGGCACGCGCAGAGCGAGTGCGATCCCCACGTCTGGTCGCAGATTGAGGAGCTGGTCAAGCGGGAGATGATGAAGCAGGAGACAATGAAGCAGCAGATCGTGAAACAAAGCGTTGCGCCGGAGATGCAAGCCGTCGCCGCCAATCCCCAGCCTTAGCCGCCGGAGTCTTCCAGCACAAAATTGTCGATTAGCCGTGTCGCTCCGACAAAAGCGGCCACGGCCACCAGCGCGCCATGGGAAACATCGTCCACCGGATCGAGGCTGTCAGGGTTCACTATTTCAAAGTAGTCGAGCCGCACGGCAGATTGCGCGGCAAACTCCTCGCTCGCGGCGGCGGTCAGCTTGGCGGTGTTCCTTTCGCCTTGTTCCGCAAGCCGCTTTACCAGCATTAACGAATGGTGCAGCAGCAGCGCTTGCTGGCGCTGCTGGGGATCGAGGTAGGCGTTGCGCGAGCTCATCGCCAGGCCATCCGCCTCACGGACAATGGGACAGGCCACGATCTCCACCGGCAGATCCAAATCTCGCACCATGCGGCGGATGATGGCTATTTGAGCGGAGTCTTTATGGCCGAAGAAAGCCAGGTTTGGCTCGACGATGTGGAACAGCTTGGCTACGACAGTGGTCACACCGCGAAAGTGTCCGGGCCGGGAGCGGCCGTCGAGCTTTCCGCTAAGTTCTTCGACAGTGACCCATGTTACCGCCCCTGCGGGATACATCTCTTCGACCGTGGGGGCAAACAGGAATTCGACGCCTTCTTTTTCCAGCAATTCCCGGTCGCGTTCGAAGGTTCGCGGATATTTGGCCAGGTCTTCATTCGGGCCGAACTGCGTGGGGTTCACAAAAATCGACGCCGCCACGGCATCACAAGAAGCCTTGGCCGCGCGCACCAGCGACATATGCCCCTCATGCAGCGCTCCCATGGTGGGGACGAAGCCCAGGCGCTTGCCTCCGCGCTGCGCCGCAAGGCAGGCAGCGCGCATCTCTGGAATTGTGACGCAGATCCTCAAGACGATTTCCCGTTTATCAACGCATGGTTACGTGGACGGAACCCACTCGATTGCGATGTGAGCGCCCTCCAGGATGCCACCAACAATCCCTTTGTTGCGGCGAATGGCAACGCCCTCTTGCTCGGAACTTCTGGGTCCGCTTTCCGCCACTGCCACCACACGGCCGTAGGGCCAGGCGGAAGCAGGCAAGCGCGCCAGCGCAGCCAGAACTTCATCCGGCTTCAGGACGATTTCCGCGCTGTCAGCGGGATCGAGCAGCGCCACGCTATCTGTGCGGACAAGCAGGTAGGGGTTGCGCCAGTTCTGCATGTTCGCGACGTGCTGGTATTTCTCAGGATCAGCCGGAGGAACAGACTGCAACAAAGCAACTGGATCCGGCGCCGGGGTCTTCTCCCCTGGAGTACACGCCACCGGAGTAAGGCTGAGGACAAGAACAGATACCAGGTGGGCGGGAAGGAAATGTCTCACCCGGTCGCGGCCGCTCACCTTACGATCATCGGGACATCGGTTTTTACCGCCCAGACCAGCGCGACGATCCATCCAATCATCGTCCATCCCAGGAAGAAGTTCAGCAGGAGGATTGAGGTTATATCCCGTTTGCTGCGGGCGATGGCAATGATGGTTGGCAAGAAATACATGAGAAACCCGAAGCCAAAGATGGGGGGAAAAAATACTGCCAAGAGGTGCATGATTTTTACCTCCTTACTGTTCTTAAGGTAGCACCATCACAGACGGCAGGTCACCACCACGGAAACACAGAGGAAAGGTCTGCGAGTCGTAATCCGTAACGGAATTGGTGTGCTCTTTTGCAGCATGAGTTTCTCCGTGACTCCGTGTCTCCGTGGTGAACCGAGCGCTTACCGCCGCATCGCCTGCTTGCGCGCCAGCACGGTGTCGAGGCCGGCCTTCGTCTCTTTCGGCAGATGATACGACTCTTCGTCCGACGGATACTGATGCCCCTTTACGTCCGCGCGAAAGGCCTGTACGGCGTGGGTGATCAGCGCCGCAGCATCGCCGTAGCGGCGGACAAACTTGGCCGGCGGCGCAAAGGTCAGGTTCAGAATGTCGTGGAACACCAGCACCTGGCCATCGCATTCCGGGCCGGCGCCAATGCCAATGGTCGGCGTGCCGACCTCCGCCGTAATCATCGCCGCCACTTCCCGTGGAATGCCCTCAAGATAGAGGCAGGCCACGCCAGCGCGGTCGAGCGCGACTGCATCGCGCATAAGTTGCTCGATGCCGCTGAGATTCTTGCCCTGCACCTTGTAGCCGCCCATCACGTTGACCGACTGCGGCGTCAGGCCGATATGCCCGGCCACGGGAATCTCGGCGTCGATGATGCGGCGAATCAGGTCGGCGCGCTTCTCGCCGCCCTCGATCTTCACCACCTCGGCGCCACCTTCTTTCACAAAGCGAGTGGCATTGCGAATCGCGTCGTTGGGATCAGCTTGATAAGAACCATAAGGCATGTCCGCGATCAGCAGCGCCTTCTTCACGCCGCGACGAACCGCCTTCACGTGGTGCAGCATTTCGTCCACGGTGACGGACAGTGTGTTGTCGTAGCCCAGCATGGTTTGCGCCAGGGAATCGCCCACCAGCACAATGTCGATGCCGGCTTCGTCCACGATGCGCGCCGTGGCGTAGTCGTAGGCAGTCAGGCAGGTAGTGGGTTCGTGACGGAGTTTCTGTTCCCGCAGGGATGCGGTTGTGATCTTATGGCGGAGTTCGTCCTGAGGACGCCCGCCCATCGGGGTTAGACTCATTGCTTCCTCCAGTGCCCCTCCGCCAAGGCGGATAGAGCCTGTTAAGCATCTTCGTGGATGCTGTGGGTATTGTAGCGGTAAAACGGGTGTTCGTCGATGGCCGTTTAGGGTTGGCTTTTCCGGAGGAAACCGTGAAACATGAATGTAAGACGATGCACTTTGGTCTTACTTTATGGTAAGATGACTGCATGGCAAGCTATCGAACGGTGATCAGTTCCAAAGGCCAAGTGGTGATTCCCGCGGAATTACGCGAGCAGTTCGGGCTGGAAAAAGGCACACGCGCCACTTGGAGTGAAGAAAAAGGCAGGCTGGTATTGACCCCCATGACCGCGCGGCGGCTGAGCGAGATCAGAGGATTTCTCAAGCCCAAACCCGGTGAACCGTCCATGTTTGACGAACACCTCGCGGAGCGCCAACGAGAGCGCGAACGCGAGCGCAGACGAGAGTAGGGAATGACCCCTGCGTTATCTGGTGGGAGCGAGCGGCGATATGTGCTCGACGCCAACGCGTTGATCGGCTTCTTCGAGGACCGCGAAGGTACCGCGGGAAAGATTGAACGTCTGCTGGAGGAGGCGCTGCGGCAGGATTTGCCTCTCTTAATGTCGGCTGTGAATTGGGGTGAAGTTTTCTACATCGCGTGGAGACGGCACGGCGAAGTCCACGCTAGGCAAACCGAAGCGCGGTTGCGGGAACTGCCCATTGTGGTCATCACCGCGGATCGAGAACGAGCCTCTCGGGCTGGCGCGCTGAAGCAAAAACACGCCCTGGGCTACGCCGACGCCTTCGCCGCCGAACTCGCCATCGAACGGGGCGCATGGCTGGTCACTGCCGATGCGGAGTTCTCCAAGGTTGGGAAAGTGCTATCGGTGTACTCGTTGCCTCGGTATGAAAGATAGACAGTCCTGGATTGACTCCTGTCTCCGCCGCCTGACGTTCTTCCGCAGCGTCTGCCTTCACCTCGCCGCCTTTTCCCCCACCAGCTTCAGCCGTGCCGTCCTCAGTTCCGGCCTCTCCTCCCCGACCGCGACCTCAGTGAGCTTCCGGAAATAGTTGCCGGCAGCGGTCGCATCCCCGGCTGCTTCTGCCGCTCTGCCGGCGCCGTATAGGGCATTAAATCGATTGGGAGCGATCTTAAGAACGCTTTCGTATTCTGCGAGAGCTTCCTTGGGACGATATTCCAGCAGCAGCAACTCAGCCAGCATCTCCCGGCCGGGCGTGACTGCTCCGGGCGTAACGCCCGACTTGTCCATGCCATCTTCCAGTTCTGCCGCGGAACGCGCCAGCTGCAACGAGTCGGCAGGCTTCCCGTCCTGCTCTGCGATCCACGCCGCCACTTCGCTGCGCTGGACTTCGACCTGCTTGGACCAGTAGGGCTCCTTTTGCTTCGCAGTTTCATCCCGCAGGACCGCGAGCTTTTGCTCGGCTTCACGGGCACGATCGGGATTCCCGGAGCGAGCACTGCCAATCCCGATGGCGGTCCATGTAATCGCCTGCGCCCACGGCACGCCGCCCTCTCGCACCTGAAGCCGGCTCGCCTGCTCCCAATTGCCCAGTTCTATGGCGTTACGCGCCGGAATCGCTGCCAGCGCATAATCCGCGGCAAGCGTTAAACCGGCAACCGGCCGCAGCGAATTCATCTCTTCCAGCACCACCCTTGCCTGTTTCACGCGTCCGCTCTGCAAATCCGCATACTCCAGATAATCCATGGCGTGCAGCCGTTGGTCGCGTGCTTCCCCGTTCTTCGAACCCACTTCCGCGGCCGCTGCCAACTCCGCCGATTTCGTATTGGAAGCGATGGACTCGTCCCACGACCCCACCCGGGTGAAAAGATGCGACGGCATGTGATTAGCGTGAGCCGAGGCCGGTGCAATCTTGGCGTACATGCGGGCCGCATCCAGGCCTTTTTCTGCAAGTACGGGATTGTCGTAGCAATGAATGATGTAATGAGCGATGCCGGGATGATGCGGCTGCCTGGCAAAAATCGGTTCGAGAATTTCTCCGCACTTGCGCTGGTTGGCAAGAGTCTTGTCCGTCTTCGGGGCGGTAATCGCCAGCGCCAGCGCGTGGAAAATCGCAGCCTCATCATCCTCCGGATAAGCGGCCTGCACTTCCCCCATCTTGCGTTCGAAGGCCTGACCGTGCGCAGCACTGTCTTTTCCATCGTCGCGGTAGATTTCAGCCAACGCTCCGACGTAGGTTCTTTCGCGAGGCGTGGTCTTCGGATTACCGGCGGCGATTTCTTCGGCTTTGCCCAGGGCAACGCGGCCGGCGGACAGGTCCCCATTGCCCCACAGACCGTGATAGTGCGACATGGCCACGCCCCATTGCGCCATGGAGCAATGCGGATCACTGGCGGCAATCTCTGCGAATGCATCCCGGGCCTGCTCGTACTGGAACGAATGCAGAAGCGCTACAGCACGATTGAAGTCAGATGCCAGGGCAGGCGAGCAAGAGGTCAAGAAGTGGACCGAACCGACTTCCTCCTCGGTCAACGCGTGATGATGGCCTTCATCAGCCAATGCCAACGGAGTGGAAAACAGGAATGCGGCCAGGGCAGCGGTCAGAAGACGCATAGGCCCTCCTCATCTGGCGCATTCTACCGCAGCATCGCGCAACCTGGACAGATCAGGGCGGTGAGATCTCGGGCGAGAGTCTTGCCAATTGGGGTCCTATTGTGGCTAACGACCAACGACCGTTCGACCAAAGGCTATCGACCCCCAACGGTTCTCACGCGCCAACCGCTTCCTGCCCGCCCAGCGGCAGGAAATATTGCGTGCCCCTGATCGGCGCCGAAACCTTCCGCAGCAACTCCTGCAAATCGTCGTTGCGATCAACGAAATCGATCTCCGAGGTGTTGACAATCAATAAATCCGACGACGTGTAGTGAAAGAAGAAGTGCTCGTAGGCCTTGACCACCTCCTCCAGATATTCGTCGCTGACGGCGCGCTCCCCCGGCAGGTTCTTTTTCTTCAGCCGCTTTTTCAGCACCTCGGGCGTGGCCTGCAGATAAATCACGAGGTCGGGCGTGGGCACCTGCTCGCGAAAGTAGTTGTAGTAACGGTTGTAGGTATCGAGTTCCTGGTCGGTGAGATTGAGACAGGCGAACAGCTTGTCTTTTTCGAAGATGTAGTCGGCGACTACGGTTTTCTGCGAGCGTCCGCCCAAGTCGAGCGCCTGTAACTGGTCGAAGCGCCGCACCAGAAAGGCAAACTGCGTCTGGAACGCGGCCCCGCGCTCGCCCCGGTAGAACGCGTCGAGAAACGGATTCGCTTCCGGCTCCATCACCCGCTGCGCATTGAGCCGCTCCGCCAGAATGCGCGCCAGCGTGCTCTTGCCGACTCGGATGGGGCCTTCCACTGCAATGTAGCGGGGCAGCTCGAAAAGTTTGGCCATGGGCTCGCGGAATGTTTCGGAATTGGCAGGATAGCTCGGATGGGGCAGGCTGACAATTGTGGAAAGAGTTAACAGGAGGAATCGTGCGATTGAGTCATTTTGTAATTGGGTGATTTGGAACGATCGTGGAGGTTGCAGCATCCCCGGATTACGCAATTATTCGATTAGCCCGTTTACAATCTCTGCATGCTCGGTCTTGCGCTGGGTGGCACTGCCGCCGTGGCCGCGGTCGCTGCGGGATATCAGTCCATGGCGCCGACCAGCCAATGGTGTGGCCGAGCCTTTACCGGCCTTGCCCGCGGAACGCGGGAGATCGCGCTCACGTTCGACGACGGCCCCAACGACCCATACACACTGCGCCTACTCGAAGTGCTCGCCAAGCACGGCGTGCGAGCCACATTTTTCCTGATTGGCCGCTACGTGCAACAACGGCCCAATATTGTGCAGGAGATGGTCAGGGCCGGCCATGTCGTCGGTAACCACACTTTCACGCATTCACTGCTGATCTTCAAGAGCGAGCCTGAAATCCGCAAAGAATTGACCGGGTGTTCGCAGGCAGTTGCCGATGCCATCGGCGAAGAACCCAGCCTTTTTCGCCCGCCGTTCGGCGGACGCCGTCCGGCGGTGTTACGCATCGCTCGTGAGCTCGGCTTGCAGCCGGTGATGTGGAACGTAACCGGCTACGACTGGAACGGACAGTCCGTGGAGAAGATCGTAGGAAAAGTTGCGAGGCAGATTCGCGGTGGGGACGTCATCCTGCTGCACGACGGCGGTCATAAGCACATGGGCGCTGATCGTTCCCAAACTGTGATCGGCACGGATCAACTCATCGCTCGCTATCGGACGGAAGGCTACGAGTTTGTGACTGTCCCACAGATGATGCAAAAGAACTCCGTTTGATGTGAAAGCGGACACCCGGTTCATGCCCAGGCGGTGTCGTCTTCCTTGTGGAGCTGGCGGAATTCTAAGGGGTTCTGCATGGGGACGCCGACGGTGCGTCCGAGGAGGGCATCGAGCGTTTCGACCCAAAGCATCTGGCTGGAGAAGACCGCGCAGAAGTTGCGGGAGATAGATTCGGCAACGGTGTTGAGAGCGAGGCTTGTACCGAGTTCCTTATGCATTGAGGTCACCGGCTTGGTCGTGATCCCGCAGGGGATGATCAGGTCGAAGAAGCTAAGGTCCGTGTTCACATTGAGGGCAAAACCGTGCGAGGTGACGGAACGAGAGATGTGGATGCCAATGGCGGCGATCTTGGCCTCGGGTTCGATCTGGTTCGGCCTCGCTTCGCTTGGCCGGACAGCCGAGGAGGCTGCCCCTACTTTGTTCGTGGCGGGGTCGGGGTTTGTCCAGACACCGGTCAGACCCGGGACGCGTTTCGCCGGAATGGCGAAGTCGGAGCAAGTGCGGATCAGGACTTCTTCCAGGCGGCGGACGAACTCGACGACGCCGAGCGTCTTGCGCTTGCCGTCGGGTGTGGCGAATCCGCGCAGATCGAAGATGGGATAGCCGACAATCTGGCCGGGACCGTGGAAGGTAACGTCGCCGCCCCGGTCGCATTCGAAAAGCTCGACACCGCGCTGACCGAGGAGTTCAGGCGAAGCGATTACGTTGGCGCCTTTCGCGTTACGGCCCAAGGTGATAACGGGCGAGTGCTCGAGCAGCAGCAGCACATCGCCAATTTTCTCCGTTTTGCGCAGCTCGACAAGCTGCTGCTGCAGGCGCAGGCCGGTGGCGTAGTCAACGGTGCCGAGTTGGACGACGGAGATCAAATTCTTTTCGCTATGGACTTGCGCGGATTACATTCAAAAATCATTCACCCTAGAGGACCAGAGGGGACGCCCGAATCAACGAGGTTGAGCGGGGACTTCTATGTATGCAGAATATGTGCGTGGCTCGGGAATCGGCTCGCCGCTCCGAGCCATCCCTTCCAGATGAAAAGCAATCGCCTCCTGCATCTCTCTTTCAACTTCCTCGCGGGTCCTGCCTGTGGCCACGCAACCATCCAAGTCCGGGGAGTAAGCAGAATATCCCGTTCCTGTTTTCTCAATGACAATTAGATATTTCTTCATTTCTTAAGTTCTGCCTGCTTCAAAATGCTGTTCAGCGTTCCGGCTCCGAGGTCGTCGCCCGGCTTGCCTGGCACAGTCGTTAATCCAGCCTTTCTTGGATGCTTATACTGACGATGACTTCCGCGCGTGCGATCAAGGTACCAGCCGTCCCGCTCCAGCATCTTGATCACATCTCGCACTTTCATCTTACGCCTGATTGCAAACCGTCATGCGTTGATTGCAATCCCATACACGCTGTTTGCCGCGTCCAGCATGGCCTCGGCTAAAGTTGGATGCGCATGGATGGTCCACATCAGGTCTTCCACGGTCGCTTCCAGTTCCATGGCGGTAACGGCTTCGGCGATCAACTCTGTCGCCTGCGGGCCGATGATGTGCACACCCAGAATCTCGCCGTAGTCGGCGTCGGAGACTATCTTGATGAAGCCCTCATGCTGGCCGACAATCGACGCGCGCGAATTCGCGGTGAAGGGAAACTTGCCGACTTTTACGTTGTACCCGGCCTCGCGGGCTTTGGTTTCGGTGAGGCCGACGCTCCCGATTTCGGGATGGCAATATGTCGCGCCCGGGATGTGCTCGGGATTGATCGGCTTGCCGGGTTTACCGGCGATTTTGGCCACGGCGACAATCGCTTCCATCGCGCCAACGTGGGCCAGTTGGGGCGTTCCGAGCACGATGTCGCCGACGGCGTAGACGCCGGGCTCGGTGGTCTGCATCCAGGAATCGGTCGGGATGAAGCCACGGTCAGGCTTGATCTTGGTGCGTTCCAGTCCAATATTTTCCGTGCGCGGCTTGCGGCCCACGGCGATTAGAATTTTGTCGGCTTCGATTTTTTGTTGCTTGCCTTCCGCCGTGATCGTGACTGCAATCCCGGATTTTGTTTTCTCGACCTTGTCGACTTTCGCGCCGGTGTGGAAGTTTATGCCGCGCTTGCGGAAGACGCGGGCAAGTTCCTTGGAGACTTCTTCGTCCTCCAC
>JBAVAV010000476.1:0-4836 GCA_049585895.1 Candidatus Sulfotelmatobacter sp.
ATGCTTCGCAGACGCGAGATTAGTATTCGCAAGGGTTCCAAACGGAACACTCGTCGCGCAGACTTCGTGCCGGGAGATCTCGTCACACTGCTACCATTGCCTATGCCACCCAAGGGTCATCCATGGCATTGAAGGAGTCGGAAGCGATCGTGCTGCGCACATATCCGCTGCGCGAGGCCGATTTGCTGGTCACGTTGTTCACGCGCGCGGAAGGCAAGGTGCGCGGCGTGGCACGCTCGGCGAAGAAATCGAAGCGGCGCTTCGGCGGCGCTCTGGAGCCGCTGACCTATGTGCGCGCCTTCTATGACGTCCGCGAGCGACAGGAACTGGCGCGCCTCGACGCATGCGAAGTGCTCGAATCGCCGCTGGCCACCGAAGTCAGCTATGCGCGCGCAGTGGCGCTGGCCCACGTGGCCGAGTTGCTCGACGAACTCCTGCCTGACCACGAAGCCAACGACGCTATCTTCCGGTTGGCGCTTTCCGTGCTGCACGTCTTGCAGGGCGCGGATGTGTGGATGCCGGTGACGTACTTCGATTTGTGGCTGGTTCGGCTGGTGGGATTTCTGCCCGAGCTGACGGAGTGCATTGTCTGCGGGCGTGGTCTGAACGGAAGTCGTGCCTATTTTCACGCGCTGGCCGATGGTCTGATGTGCGCCGAGGACAAGCGGCTGGCATCGTCGGAAATTTCAAGCGAATCGCGGATGCTGGCGGCGCAGATGTTTCGCGCGCCCGCAGCAAGCTTCGCGGGGACGCCGTGGCCGAAAGCGCGCGGCGCGGACCTGCGCAAGTTCCTGATACAAACGTTGCAGCGAAACATCGAGAAGAAGCTGGGCACGGCGGGGATGCTGGAGAAAGCTGCATTCTAGTGCGAGATTGCAACCAGAACTCAACAGCGCCGCAAGCATGTGCTGCTGACGTCTGACCGGTGCTTCCGTTACAATCACAGGTTAACTTTCCAGTTGCCGAGCAAGCATTTGGATCCATCCAAACCCAATTCGCTCACGTTCCAGGAACTCATTCTGCGCCTGCAGTCGTTTTGGGCGGAGCGCGGGTGTGTGCTGCAGCAGCCCTATGACGTCGAAGTTGGCGCGGGGACGATGGCGCCGGAGACTTTTCTGCGCGTGCTCGCGCCGAAGGCTTACAAGGTGGCGTATGTGCAGCCTTCGCGGCGTCCCGCGGACGGGCGCTATGGGGAGAATCCCAACCGGCTGTTCAAGCACATGCAGTTGCAGGTCATCTTGAAGCCTCCGCCGGAAAATATTCAGGAGTTATATCTGGAGTCGCTGGGTGCAATTGGCATTGACCTGCGCCAACACGACATCAAGTTTGAAGAAGATAACTGGGAAGCGCCCACGCTGAGTGCATGGGGCGTGGGCTGGCAGGTGATGCTCGACGGACTGGAGATTACGCAGTTCACTTATTTCCAGCAATGTGGCGGGGTCGATCTGTTTCCGATTTCGGCCGAGCTGACGTATGGGTTGGAGCGCATCGCCGCGTTTCTGCAGGATGTGGATTCGATTTATGACGTCGTGTGGGCATGCGATCCGGAGACAGGGCGCGCTACGACTTATGGCGATGTGCGGCTGGCCGATGAGCTGCAATTCTCGGTCTATAACTTTGAGATGGCAGATGTCGAGAAGGCCTGGAGGTACTTCGATTTATGCGAGGCGGAGTGCAAAGGTCTGCTGGAGAAGTATGCGGCGCTGGGGAAAGAGCAAGGGCCCGTTGCTGTCGCTCCAACGAACGGAGACACAAGGATGGGGTCCACGGAATTTGCCAGAGAGAAATCCCGGTTTCCGCTGCTGGGCGCTTATGATCTTTGTCTAAAGTGCTCGCATCTTTTCAATATTCTCGACGCGCGCGGAGCGATTTCGGTCACAGAGCGCGTGGGAGTCATCGCGCGCGTGCGAGCGCTGGCTGTGGGCATCGCGAAGGCGTGGGTCGATCAGCAGAAGAGTGAGTGTGCGCCAGAAAAGTCCGACGAGCCTGAACCTGTGAGCGAGCAGACACCCGTAAAGAAGCTGAAGAAGCAGAAAGAGAAGTTGTCGCCAGTGGGATCGTGAAGTGCAGCGCTGCCATTCCGTCCGCACGCCGAGGGCGAGACGCCCTCGGGACAGCCGGCGGGACGCCGGCGCTACGGGCTTGAAGACATGCCAGACTTCTTACTAGAAATCGGCTGCGAAGAGATTCCGGCGCGAATGATCGACGCGGCGTCGGCAGAACTGCGCCAGCGCATCGGTGCGTTGCTCAGCCGCGAGCGGCTGGCTGGAGGCGAGATTGCATGTTTCGATACGCCGCGGCGGTTGGCCGTACTAGTTCCCGGAGTTCCGGCTGCGCAACCTGACGTCACGGAGCAGATCACAGGGCCTTCCGTTAGCGTCGCATATAAGGACGGACAGCCCATGCCGGCGGCGCACGCCTTTGCCAAAAAGGCCGGCATCGACGTTGTCCACCTCGAGAAGATTACCACTCCTAAAGGAGAATATCTCTCGGCAAAGGTAAAAACGAAAGGCCGGAGCGCGAGCGAGATTCTTGCAGAAACTCTCCCCAAGGAACTTTCCACAATCTACTGGCCAAAGAATATGTACTGGCGCAAACCGTCGGAGCGCTTTGTGCGTCCGGTGCGGTGGCTTGTGGCCATGCTCGGTGGCGAGGCGATTCCGTTCGAGTTTGACGGAATCAAAGCCGCAAAGACTTCGCGCGGACACAGGATTCTGTCCAATGGTGGTGTGACTATTGCTCACGCCGGGTCTGCGTATGTTGAAGCTCTGCGTGCGGCCAAAGTTTTAGGACGAGGGGAACGCGAGCATCAGATTCGCAAGGCGCTGGACGCGGCTACGCGCACCATTCCCGGCGCGCGCTGGCGGGAAGATAAGGCGCTCCTCGATGCCGTAGTAAACCTGACGGAGTTTCCGTCGGCGATTCTCGGAAGCTTTGATCCGGAATTTCTGGCGCTGCCCGAAGAGGTGCTGGTCACGGTAATGAGGGATCACCAGAAATATTTTGCGCTCGAAGATACGGATGGCCGAATACTGCCGCATTTCCTGGCAGTGCTGAACACAGACGGCGATCCGCAGGGACTGATTCGGCACGGCAATGAACGCGTGCTGCGGGCGCGGTTCAACGACGCGCGCTTTTTCTGGGAGACGGACCAGAAGCGTTCGCTGCTGGAACGGCTGAATCTGCTGCGGCAGGTAACTTTTCAGAAGGATTTGGGCAGTTACTATGACAAGACTCTGCGCGTGCAGCGGCTGTCCAGTTGGCTGAGCGAGATCATCAAGCAAAACGGGATGACGGTGCGTCCCGGAGTGATTCACAAGGCGGCTTGCCTGGCGAAGACCGACCTGACGACAGAGTTGGTGAAAGAATTCACCGAACTGCAGGGCATTGTCGGCGGGCTGTACGCGCGGGTGCAGCAACTCGATCCGACTTTGCCCGAAGCGACGCGGGTAGCTATCGCGGAGGCAGTTTACGACCATTACAAGCCCGAGTCGACCGAAGATGGCGTGCCGCGGTCGATGGAAGGCGCGGTGCTTTCGATTGCCGACAAAGCCGACACGATTGCGGGAATGTTTGCTCTGGGATTGGTGCCGAGCGGTTCGAAGGATCCGTTCGCGCTGCGGCGGCAGGCGAATGGCATCGTGAAGGTGATCGCGGAGAAAAAGCTGCCCCTGCGTTTGGCGGATTTGATGCGCGACGCCCGCGCCGGCTACGCCAAATCCGATGCGGAGAAAAAGTTTGCTGGCGATGGAAAGTTCGATGAGGCGGCGCGTACATTTTTCCGCGAACGGCTCGAGTTTTATTTGAAAGATGTTCAGGGGTACGCCTACGATGTGGTGAAGGCGGTGTTGGCTGCGGATGCAGAAGATGTGGTGGACGCGCTGGCGCGGGCAGAAGCGGTGGCGAAAGTGCGGCCGTCGGCGGATTTTGAGTCGATTTCGATTGCATTCAAGAGAATGAAGAACATTTTGCGGCAGGCGGCCGACGCGGGAGCGAAAGCCACGGATGCGGTTGACGCGGACGCGTTGCAGGAAGACACGGAGAAGCTGCTGGCGGCACAGATTCCGCAAACCGCTGCGGCAGTGGAAAAGCTGCGCGAGGCGGGCGATTACCCAGGCGCGCTCCTGGAGATTGCGAAGCTACGGCCGTCGATTGACAAGTTTTTCGACAAGGTCATGGTCATGGTGGAAGATCAACGTCTGCGGGCGAACCGGCTGGCCCTGCTGCAGACGCTGGTGAAAGAGTTTTCTACGATCGCCGATTTTTCAGAGATTGTGACCGAAGGGAAGAATTAGAACCGCTGCTAGGGCTATCGCCCAAGATTAAGCCCACTTAATGACAGCGCTGAAGCGCTGCGCCACCCAGATTCACAACGCAACATCCATTCGGCGGCCCGGTCAAGACTGGTTCGTCCGCGTCCGGTTCTTGGCGGTGGTAGTTGATCTCTGCATTTATTGCACTTTCTGCAAGCGGGCGATCAGTTTCTGCGCCAGGTTCTCTTCCGATTCCGACCACAACAGGCGCGCCCTGGCCCGCGTGTTCTTCTCCGCTTTCATGGTGAACTCGACGAGCCTGGCGACGTTGTCGCGTACCTTGGCCTGAGTTTCTTCGGTGAGCGCAAGCGTCTCCAGGAGAAAGTTAGAGTCGAGACCGAAGTCCACCTGGATATGACCCGTCTGTTCCGGTGCTCCTTCGTCGAACTCTTCGCCCTGCACGATGAACTTCACCGGAGCAGGCGCGAAGCTCCACTCGCTGCCAGATTCGTCCGGGGTCCACAGATCCCAATAGGCATCGAAAAGGTAAGCGTAGTCGTCATGTACCAGGTCGGCTGTGATG
>JBAVAV010000477.1:0-2092 GCA_049585895.1 Candidatus Sulfotelmatobacter sp.
AAGGAAATTAGATAACGCTGTTTTAGGATTATCGAAAACATCTAGCATTGAAAGGTCATAAAGCTTGACCAGAAACGTGTAAGAAGATTAGTGAATCATTGAGCTAAGCAATGAACAAGATTAAGAAATGACACATTTTCTTGTCGTGAAGCCCTCAAAGCTTACTTAAGGAAAAGAGGTTGGCCAATTAAATAATAAGTAATTCAACGAAGTTCAAAAAATAAAAGGGTGTGATTGACTCATCTTTTGCTTTGTGTTATCAGCTGTGGTGATGGTATTTGTGGTAGTAGTGGTGATGATGGTGGTGGTGATGATGGTGGTGGTGATGGCTGTGATGATGGTGGTGGTAATAGTGGTGGTAAGAGTGAGCAAACGCATTATTTGCTACAAGCGGTCCTGTTGCAAAAAGCATTGCTACTGCTACCATAGCTAAGACAGTAAGGATTGCTGTGTTCCTTTTTGGATACATCGGACTGCTCCTATAGAATGTAACTTATAAGCCGTTGGATTGCCTGTTTCTTTATTTAAAATTAGATTTATAAAATTCCTTGATAGTATTGATTAATAGAATGAAATTTTAAAGGGCTTTCCTAGTGGATAATTCAAAGATTTACCATCAGAATAATCGTAAATATGTAAGACAATTCTCACGGATGGATAGTATATCTAGAATATCAAATTTTACAACACTCGTGTATTGATTATCGAAGTGATTCTACTTCAATTTAGATCAAAAATATGTTAGAAAGCTTCTCGAATGCCGCGGTGATCAAAGCTCTCATATTGGCTATACCCACGTCTGCGAGATTACATCCAACGCGATCTATACACTGGGTATTTGCCGACCATGTAGACGACATATAATAAAATAACAGGATGTTCATACATTCGTTAGAGTGAGATATCAAAAGGCCGATACAAGCAGGTCACTTAAAGACTTGGATGTATTCAGAAACAAGTGCATTAGAGTCACCTGCCTGCAACGGCCGTATTGTAACCCAAATCATATCAATTATGTGTTTACATCGCGGCTAATGTGAGATCGTTATCAGATGATGATGGAAGAAAATTATGCTGCTACCTAAAAAGAAAGAAATGTTCTCTACAGAAATGGCTGAGCACTTTAATTTTACTTTGTCGACTTTCTCGTCTCACCTACCTCTATTGAAGGACGCAGATTTGATAACAGGGAAAGAACAGGTGTTATTCATTGAATAGACACAGAACGTTAGAGCTAGTAGAATTTTTTGAGGGTAAGTATGACTACACTTTGAACTCGTTGAAGGAATACGTAGAAGCCTGTATTAATGGAATAACTCCATAATCATAGACTGAAAAGATTAAAGCATGGTTTCTCTCTAGGAGCTATGGAGAATATGCTGTACAATAAATTCGGAGTGACCTTGGCTGTGGCTACCGGCATAATGTTAGCAACTTCAGGTTCTACTGCCTCAGTACTGGCTCAACAATATACTGCACCACCTCAAGGAACTTCAAATGGCACTGCAAATAATTTTAGTAGCTCTTCAAACACTACAAAATTATCTAACCCTAATTCAGCACCAGTATCAAAGATTTCTGATAAAGGTATTTACAACGTACAGCTGAAATGGAGCTCGTCTTTACCTAATCAATCACCAAGCAGCTTGTCAAAGCAAGGATTTACGCTAGAATTATTATTTCAGAATGCTAGCTCTCTTGTCGGTACTGGGGGCTACCCACAACGAGTAGTGCCTGTGGATAGTTTCAATATGACAATTTATGGTAATCATGGAAAAGTTCTCTGGAGCAAGACAAACGAACCCGCGACTGCCGGCAAAGCAGTTGAAACTGTCAATTTCACCAAAGGCTATGGTGGAGATATCACTATTTTGATAAATGCTATCAAGTCTAGTGTTCTCAAAGGAACAGATTCAGTAAAATTTACAGAAAAGTTGGGCTAGTGAATTACTGGTGCTTCTGATTTAAGGTTCACCAGGTCTGATCTCTTTATTTGATACCAAAACTGAATGCAACGGCGTATAGATTTTATGTAAAAACGTAGCGAGGTCTTCTCCGTCACTTTCAGAAAAGGAAATAAAGATATTCAGTG
>JBAVAV010000478.1:0-3318 GCA_049585895.1 Candidatus Sulfotelmatobacter sp.
CGCCGTCGGCATCGAACAGCAAAACCGATGCAGCCAGTTCGCAGGATTTGCCTTTCAGTCCAGCCTTCTCCGTCACATCGCTAAAGAGTCCTCCGCCCTCGTTGCGATAGAGCCTGACTCCACCCAGTCCCGCCACGAATAAGCTCAACCGGCCGGAATGATCGAAATCTCCAAAGGCCGCGCCAAGATCGCTACCGCTTCCGCCTACCTTGGCCTTTGCCGTAACGTCGGCGAAAGTCCCGCTTGCACCTTCACGAAGAAGGTGATTCCCGCCTCCGGGAACCACCACGTAGAGGCTGCGGTGACCATCGCCATCAACGTCACCCGCCGCGATCGAACCTCCCATGGACGGAATCAGATGCTGGCGCACATAGTCGAGTGACAACTCGCCCGTTGTGATCGGCCGATGATCGCCGGATTCGGATGGGTGCACCAACGCCGGCAGCGCAATGCCCAGCTTCGACGTGACCTCCACAAAGGTGATCGTCTCCGCCTCTGGCGGCGCTGCCGCCTTCGGCTTCGACTTTGGCCGCTCTCGAGCTGCGGTGAAGGCATTGATGCTGAGGAGGAGGAGGATCACCGGCGGACCCAACCGGGCAAAGTCGAGCTTCGCGTATGGACTCATTTGGCTTTTCTAGTATCGCAGCAAGGCAACCGCAAAGGCGAGGTTGCGCGTATGCTTAAGTGTACTAACAGATGCGTCCCTGCGGCGGCGCCCTCGCCACTTGTACTTCCCCAAGAAAGAATCCCATCCAAGCCCGATTGTGGATTGGATGGGACCGTAGAAAACTAAAGACAGAAAACCTAAAGACGCTTCAGCGAGCTATTTGCCCGTTCCGATGACTTGCAGGCTCATCCCCCCGCCGATCGCGTTGTCGTTAATCAGCAGATACCCGTTCAATGTGCCCTTAACCGTCGGCGAGAACGTGACGCTGATGTTGCAGGTCGCCTTAGCTGCCAGCGTGTAAGGAAGCGAAGCGCCGCAGGTGTTGGTCTGGCCGAACTGGTTGCCATTCAAACCCTGAAATGACATGGCGCTGATGACAAGGTTCCCCGGGCCCAGATTGGTCAGCTTGGTTGTTTGTGCGGCGCTGGTGGTGCCCACCGTGGCGTTAAAGGAGAAGCAAGGAACCGTAATGCTGGGCGACGGCGTCGTGGGAGAGGCCGGAAGCAAACCGAACACATCAAGTTCGTTCTGCGTGCCTACATAGACCTTGCCTTTGGCAATCGTGGGCTGCTGCATCTTGTTGCCGCATCCCGTCGCGTCCCGACTCTGCTGCTGCCCGCTGTAGTAGAGAGTGGTCGCGACGTTGGTGGCATCGTAGGCGTAGAGCGTAGCGGTATGATTGCCCGGCGCCGCGGCCAGGATGTCCTTGCGTTCGACCGACCACAGAATCCCGTTGCTGGTGCCGTTGGCCGAAACCGAGGGAGTGCTGCTCGCCGGGAAAAGATTCGTGCTCAGCGCAATCGGAGCCGTAGAAAGCGCTCCGTTGGTCAGGGTGTACTGTTCCAGATGGTCGCCTCCACCGGATTCGTTGGTCTGGCCTGAATAATAGATATAGGTCGCGGAAGGCCCCTGAAAGAATGCCGGATTGCCCCAGTAGCCCATCACCGTGCCGGCAACCGTCTGAATGTTCTGGTCCTGAGCAGGGTTGTAGCCTCCCAGCCCGTCACGGTTCAGCAGGTAAATCGGCACTGCGTAGGTGCTGCCAAACAGATCGCAAGGATCACCGCCCTTGCCCGATGCCACGATCTCGTCCGGAAATGCTCCGCCCTGTGTGGGCAGAATCATCGGACCACTGGAACCAAGGTCAAGATCGTTGTTGGGCGCCGGAGTAAAGCGGCAGCTCTGATCCATCGGGGTGAAGTAATCCAGCACTTGCAGCGTGGGACTGAGCTTCATCACCGTATCGCCGTAGTCGCGTCCACCGGTATTCACGTCAAAGGTGCCGTCTCCCGTGGAAAAGAAAAGATTGCCCTGGGAGTCCACCGCCAAACCGTTGCCCGATTGCCAGATGCTGCCCAGGGTCCCGTTCGGCGTGGTGTTCAAAGGCGAAGAGGCCAGCGGAGCCAGAGTCGTGGCATTGTAAGCAAAGAGCCAGCCGTGCTGGCTGCCGCCCAGAGCAACGTAGACATTTCCATTGGCCAGAACCAACCCCGAGCGCGCACTGTCATGGATGGGATCGAAGGTGACTACACCTCTGCGGCTGCCGGTACCCGTGCCCGGTACCGAACCTGTAATGGTGATTGGGCCGCCAAATTTTTCCTGGCCCGTAAAGAGGTCAAGCGCATGCAGACTGTGCACATTAGTGGTCGTGCTGCCCGACGTTACTGCTGTCTTGGCATGCACGTAAATGGTCTTTGATGTGAGATCGATAGCCGGAGTCGCAGTGACTCCCACGATCGGATATACGTTGCACCCGCCAGAGGTGGAGCACGGTGCCGGCGCGATGCCGGCGCCGGGATTTACGAAGCTAACCTGCCACAGCACCGTCGGACTCAATCCGTCAGCGTCAAAGGCGTAGACCGTGTCGTTCTCGGTCGCCACGATCAGGACATTGTGCGTCCCCCCTGCGATAGCGACGTTGGGCACATACAACGGCTGAGCATAGATCTGTCCATCCACCGGGTAGGAGAATATCTTCCCGAATTTTTTTTGCGTGACGTTGGCCGGGGTAAGCGTAGTCTCCTGCAGGTTTTGGCCGGTGCGCGCCAGGTCGTTATGCTGCATCAACACGCCGGTAAACTGGCCGTGGGCTGCGGGCATGAGCGGGCCGGCGGCCCATCCCAGCAAAATCAAGAGTGCCGACAAGTATGACTTCATTCGCATGGTTTTCTCCGTAAGCTTAACTTCTGCATATCGCAATTTCTTATCCTAGCTACTTACCGGTGCCTATCAGCTGCAGGGTCAACGCACCGCCAATGGCATTGTCTTTAATCTGCAAGTAGGCCTGCTGCGGAATCTTGGCTATCGCCGGCGTGAAAGTAACTGTGATCGTGCAATTCTTGGTCACGGTCAGCGATCTTCCGCAATTATTCGTAATCTTGAACTCCGATGGATTGATCCCCAGCACTGAAACGCCGGCGATTGATAGAGTTCCAGGCCCAAGATTGGTCAGCGTCGTGGTTTGTGGCGCGCTAGTCACGCCCACATTGCTGGTGAACGACAAACACGGATTTGAGATGCTGGGCACGGGCGTAACCGGATTGCTCGGGAGCAATCCGAATACATCCAGTTCGTTCTGCGTACCCACGTACACCTTGCCGTTGGCGATGGTCGGAGTCTGAAACTTATTGCCGCAGCCGATAGCGTCTCTT
>JBAVAV010000479.1:0-5241 GCA_049585895.1 Candidatus Sulfotelmatobacter sp.
TTTGCCGAAGATCTGCGTGGCTTTGCCGGCATGGCCCATGGAGTCACACGCTGGCTGGCCACAGGCGCTGCCTATCTGGTGCCAAATTTCTCCGCATTCAATGTGATTAGCTCGATCGCTCACGAACAGCCGGTCGCCGGCCAGCTCGTTCTGCACAATACGCTCTACGCCGTTTTCTATGCCGTCATGGCGCTGAGCGGAGCCGTGCTCATCTTCGAGCGCCGGAACCTGAAATGAAGCAGCGTCAGAAAACCTCATGGATCGCCGGAGGGTTGCTGGTCTGCTCGCTGGCAGCCAGCGCTGTTCTTCTCCACCGCATTGACCAGACCCGGCCCCAGGCCACGCTCGAAGAGGTTCTCTACATCAGTTCTCCTGCCGTATTGAAGCGTGCCAGCCTGGGCTACGACGGCCTTCTCGCCGATATCTACTGGACGCGCACCGTTCAGTATTTCGGCAACCGCCATCACAACGCTGCCGGAAGCTACGACCTGCTGGCGCCACTGCTGGAAATTACCGCTTATCTCGACCCTCATCTCAGCGTGGCGTACCAGTTCGGCGCCAGCTTTCTCGCGCCTCATCCCCCGCAAGGAGCCGGACAACCCGAGCGCGCTATCCAGTTGATGGAATTTGGCATTCAGAACAACCCCGACGACTGGAAGCTCTACTACGATCTGGGCTTCGTCTATTACATGGACCTGAAGGACTACAAGAAAGCCGCCGACGCCTTCGCGCGCGGGTCGGGAGTTCCCAATGCCCATCCCTTCCTCAAGGTGCTGGCGGCGCAGATGGCGCAGCATGCCGGCGAGTTCGAAACTGCCCGCATGATGTGGGACGCCACCTACCAATCCACCCAGGACCGCTTGATTCGGGAGAACGCCCTCGGGCATCTGCGCGCGTTGCGCGTCGATGAGGACGTTATTCATTTGCAGCAAGCCGTAACTCGCTTTGGCGAACGCACCGGCCGCCTGCCCGCGAGCATGGCGGAACTCGTTCGGTCAGAAGGATTGTCAGGAACCCCACTGGACCCTGACGGTCATCCCTACAAGTTGACACCCGAAGGTCGCGTGGAGTTGCTCCATCCCGATGACTTTGAATTCGCTGCTCAAGGCTTGCCTCCGGGATACAAACCCAAATTGATTGTCCCCTAATCTCCATCATCCGACATCGCCGAGACACGTAAGAAGAACCAATTCAAGAAGAATTATGATGGCGGGGGCAGCCAACGCATGGAGTCCTCCACCTCGCCCCAGCCCAGCCTGCTGCAGTCCGCCCGGCAGTGGTGGGCGGACGCGGCCTCGCGCCATGGCCGCTTGGCGGCTACACGCGAATTCCTGAGCGTGATCGGAGAGTTCCTTCGCGACTCCACTCCGCAGCGCCGCCGCCAGCGCTACGGCGACGCCGGTTACGATTGGGACTACCGGGTCAACACCACCAGCGCCGCAGTCGGCTGGCGCGATCGACTCCTCGGCGTTTTTCACTCACCTTATCAGCCCTCCGAGCCTGAACTTTTCCACGAAATGCTCGAAGCGCTGCTCTCTACTGCCGGGATCGACGTTCATGATTTCATCTTCATCGATCTCGGCTCTGGCAAAGGAAGAACGCTGCTGATGGCGTCTGATTATCCTTTCCGCAGTATCGTAGGAGTGGAACTTCTTCCCGGACTTCACCGGATCGCGCAGGAAAATCTCGGCAAGTACCACAGCACGTCGCAGAAATGCTTCGCGCTGCAATCGCTCTGCGCCGACGCGGCCACTTTCCGCTTTCCACCTGAGCCGGCAGTTGTCTATCTCTTCAACCCGTTTCCGGAAGCGGATCTGCGGCGCGTGCTCGCCCATCTGGAACAAAGTCTGCGCTCTTTCCCGCGCGCGGTGTACGTGCTCTACCACAATCCGCTGCTGGAACCCGTGCTGAGAGACAGCGCTGTGCTTAAGAAGATTGGCGGCACCCTCCAGTATTCCCTGTATGCCTTTCGGTGACGATTTGAGTTATCTTTAAAATCGAAATCATGTCACTTCCAGACTTCGGTCTCTTCCATTACTTTGTTCGAAGCTCTTCGAATTTTCTGGGGGAAGCCTGAGCATGGCGTCAAGGGCCCTCCCAGATTCAGCTCTTTCTCCCATGCGCCGGCGCGCAGTAGTATTCGCCGGAGTGGCTCTGTTCATTCTGACTGTCGCTCTGGGAGTAATACTTGTCGCCTGCGGCGGCTCTAATCCCCAGGTGGCAACGCCACCACCGCTCGGCAGCCCTCGGGTGGTCACCGGCAACGTAATACCCTGCCCCAGCGGTTTCTACTCGAACCCTACGACCCCATCGGTGTGTCACGCAGCCAACCTCGCCGGGTGCCCCGATGCATCGAACCTGAACTTCACTTACAGCTACGACAACCCTGGATCCCCCAAGGGGACCATCGTCCTCCTTTCTGGTGATGGAGGAATCAGTGGGCCAGGAGATTCGCAGTTTTCCGATTTTTATTTCAGTCATGGCTACGAAATTGTGCAAATCCAGTGGGCTTACAACTGGGAAAATACGACAGTTCCGGTTCAAGACACAGGCGGCACTGACACCACAATCTATCCCGCAAACATTCAATTGGCCGCCTGCCGGCAGGCTACTTTCCTGAACTTCATCTTCAACCAGAATAATGCGAATCTCTACAGCGGAGGCGGACGCTGCGCCCAGGGCAGCAGCGCAGGTTCGGCGGCGATCGCATACGCTCTGACCTACTACGGCGCGCAAAACTATCTTGATCTGGCGGAAATGAAATCCGGGCCTCCATTGAGCGACATCAAACAAGGTTGCGAGGTTCCCAACAGTATTCAGATTACGGTTTGTGGAACCCAGAACGGGGGCCCGCAATTCGGCTGTAAATTGGGCGGGACATCTCCTTGGATGCTAAGCCCGGAATATACCGATCAGGCCAGCGAAGTTCGTATTTGGACCAACGACAACTCCTGCGCAGGCAGCCAACCCACTTCGGACGCGTCCGAACAGGCATGGCTGAAGCAGAGCATCGTGAACGATGGAACCAACAACCCTACGTTCAGTTACCCAAAGACCGCCATCACCGCGTGGCTCTGCCAGAGTGTGTTCAACAACAACTTATGTGTTGGGGGCTCGTCCCAGGATGGCGGCCAGGGCGGCACTCCCGAAGACTTTTGCCCGAATAACTCCAGCTCTCAGGCGGAAATTTACTTCGCCAAACTTACCAGCGATCCCAATAACCTTCCTCAGGCGCCCTATTCAATTTACGCGGTGCAGAATTGCAATGGCTCTGAAGGCGTGAGTGGGCCTAACGCCACAGTAGCGGCCCTGAACAACCTGGATGGAACCGACGCGATCGAACAAGATATGCTCTCGCAGTGTCCCGTGAAGCACTGAGCGGGTCAGCGTACGTGGTAAAGCTTTAAGTGTGCCGCCGCAGCGTATCGGGTGAAGTCGCGGTCGGTGGTAAAAATCTCCCAATCGCGGCGAGAGGCAGTAGCACAAATCAGGAAGTCGACAGCCGATCCGGCAATGCCCTTTGACCGGCATTGGTTGTGGATGCGGGCGGCTTCCTCGTAATCGGCAATATCCAGAGGTGGTTCCTCAAAGGCCCGTAGCTGGTCGCGCAGTTTCTTGAAGCTTGTTTCATGGCGCAGGCCGGAAAGCAATTCCTGGCGGACCGGGCCGACGAGTTCAGCATGGCCATCGCTGATGAGTTCTTGCAAAGCGGTGCTCAAAAACCGCTCGCGTGGGTTGAGATCGGCAGTTCTTCTACGCAGGGCGAGCGACCAGATTGGCGTGTCCACCAATACCTGCATGATCAGGGTTGCTTTCTGCGGCGTTCCTGTTTGTAGTCGTACCGGGGATCCAAGTCGAAGGAGCCGAACACCTTCAAAATACGCAGCTGCTTACGGCGCTTCACGTATTCGGCGAGCGCGGCCGTGACCGCTTCTTTCTTGGTACGGTGGCACCCGGCGCGCCGAGCTTGCTCGATCAGGCGGTCGTCCAGGGCGAGATTGGTTGCCATGTGTAGATTATTACACACTGGAATGTGTAGAAGAAGTGAAAAGGCTGGCAACGGTTAAGGCGAATCCAGGCGCTTCGGCGGTCAGGGCAGGCACTCACCCACCCGGGATGACGAGCTGTTACGGAGTGCGCGGCGCTGGGGCGCCGCGTTTCCAAGGCTGCCCGCCGAGGCCATCCGTCCCGTGCGCGACCGGGGCGTAGAATCGTATAGTGACGATCAAGCTTGCCGCAACGGTGCTGTTGGTTGCAATTGCCTCGTCGGCTGGCGTCTTGGCTGTGGATGTCCATTCGGACGCTACCGCAGTTGACGAGCATTACAATCACTTGCACACCCTGCAGGCTGAGTTCACCGAAATCTACCGCGGCGCGGGAATTGAGCGCACGGAATCCGGAACGCTTTGGCTGAAGAAATCCGGGCTGAAAAAACCGGGCAAGATGCGCTGGGAGTATCGTTCTCCCAGAGAGAAGCTATTTGTCAGCGATGGCAAAGACGCCTGGTTTTATGTTCCAGAGGACCGGCAGGCCCGCAGGACATCGGTGCGAAAGCTCGACGATCTTCGCTCCCCCCTGGCGTTCTTGCTCGGTAAGACCAAGCTGGAAAAGGAGTTACAGGAGCTGTCGCTGGCGGTGGATATCGCTCCACTGACTGCGGAAAACGTTGTGCTGCGGGGCGTTCCCAAAGGTTTGGCGGACCGGGTCAGCGACGTTCTGCTGGAGATCACCCCGGACCACCAGATCGCGCGCATGATCATCAACGAGGTGGATGGATCGACGACCGAGTATCGCTTTAAGCAGCAACAGGAAAACGTGCCCATTGCCGATGGAAGATTCCAGTTCACTCCGCCTGCCGGAACAGAGACGGTTGACAGCGGCCTTGATCCTTAGGAGTTTTTGGCTCGGCGCTACGATTTGCATCACACTGATGTACATAGACTTAAGATAGAAATGCTGGGTGCGTTTCCCGGGCCGGGGAAGGGTTGTTACTTGCGATACTGGTACCGCGCAGCCAAGCTGCGATCTGCGCCCGGGAACGGAAGCTGCGATGTTAGACTGAATGGATAGCAAGAATCGCCGGCAGGACACGGGAAAAACAGGGAAATGGCGGAATTTGTCATAAAAATCGCCGACGATCGCGGACGCTTGCACCAGCAGGTGGAGCAGGGCTCTTCCGAGGCCGACGTGCGCGATCGCTTTGCCGCCCAGGGGTACCTGGTGTCTTGGGTGAAACCCCAG
>JBAVAV010000480.1:0-1822 GCA_049585895.1 Candidatus Sulfotelmatobacter sp.
TAGAGACGAACGCAGGGATTTTGCAAACGGCCGTTCATTAAAAAATATTGGCAATTAAATTGGCAATCAAATTGGTTGTCTAAAGACGGAACAGGCGTATCCTTTCCAAGGCTGGGGCCGTGGCCCTCGTCCTGCGCGTGTTGTATCTGTTACCCCTAGGGAGGAAAGACCATGACTACTGGCATTATGACGCCGCCCGGAATCAAGGCTCCGGCGAACTACATTGAAGATGTAATGAATAGTGTGACAGCGAAGAACCCGGCCGAGCCTGAATTTCACCAGGCGGTGCGCGAAGTTTTCGACTCTCTGCGCCTGGTGTTGGCCAAGCATCCCGAATATCAATCTGCCTGCATCCTCGAGAGGATCGTAGAACCGGAACGGGTGATCATGTTCCGCGTGCCCTGGTTTGACGATCAAGGAGGCATTCAGGTCAATCGCGGGTTCCGCATTGAAATGAACAGCGCCATCGGCCCCTACAAAGGCGGATTGCGTTTCCATCCCTCGGTGAATCTGGGCATTTTGAAATTTCTGGCCTTCGAGCAGGTCTTCAAGAACTCCCTTACTACGCTGCCCATTGGCGGAGGCAAGGGCGGGTCAGATTTCGATCCCAAGGGGAAGAGCGATAACGAAGTGATGCGCTTCTGCCAGAGCTTCATGACGGAACTGCAGCGCCACATCGGGCCGAACACCGACGTTCCCGCTGGGGACATTGGCGTGGGCGGGCGGGAAATTGGCTATATGTTCGGCCAGTACAAACGCCTGCGCAACGAATTCACCGGCGTCCTCACCGGCAAAGGCCTGAACTGGGGCGGATCGCTGATCCGTCCGGAAGCCACCGGCTACGGCTGCGTCTACTTCGCCGACGAAATGCTGAAGAGCAGAAAAGATTCGCTTGAAGGCAAGCTCTGCCTGGTTTCCGGCAGCGGCAACGTTTCGCAGTACACCATCGAGAAGTTGCTCTACTTCGGCGCGAAGCCGCTGACCGCGTCGGATTCGAACGGCGTGATCTACGACCCGGACGGCATCGACCGCGAGAAACTGGCTCACATCATGGAACTGAAGAACGTAAAGCGTGCGCGCATCCGCGACTATGCCGATCGCCATAAGAAGGCGATCTTCATGCCAACCGACGTGAAGCTGGAGCACAACCCGCTGTGGAACATCAAAGCGGATTGCGCCTTCCCCAGCGCCACGCAAAATGAGATCACCGCGAAAGATGCGGCGAACCTGATCAAGAACGGCATCAAGCTGGTCGCTGAGGGCGCGAACATGCCGAGCACGCTCGAAGCCACCAAGATGTTCCTCGATGCCAAAGTCCTTTACGGACCCGCCAAGGCCGCGAACGCAGGCGGAGTGGCCACCTCGGGGCTTGAGATGGCGCAGAACAGCGCACGGCTAAGCTGGACTCGCGAAGAAGTAGATGATCGTCTGCACAAAATCATGATCGCCATCCACAAGAACTGCTACGAAACGGCGGAGAAATACGGCACGCCCGGCAATCTGGTGAACGGCGCCAACATCGGCGGCTTCCTCAAGGTTGCTAACGCGATGCTGGATCAGGGATTGGTGTAGCGAGCTAAGGGGGAAAGCACAAGGCGGGGTGGACAAACTTCCACCCCGTTTTTTCTACATTCAAATAATCTACGATACTCTCCATGTCCCTCGCCCGCACCTCCGAGCCCGTCCTCGACGCCGAAGAGCGCTTCGAGGGCTTCGAAAATCTGACTCCTTTCAAAGTCCAGAACATTCTTCTGGTCTCCAGCCTTTACGATTCCTTCATTCTCCGCGAAGATGGACGCCTCAACGAACTGCTCATCGACGA
>JBAVAV010000481.1:0-12193 GCA_049585895.1 Candidatus Sulfotelmatobacter sp.
GCTCAGGGCGAGCTCTCGCCCGCGAACCCCAGCGCGGGCAAAGCACGTGTGGGCACAGGCGACTCGCCGGTGCATCCGTCACCGGATTTGAATCTTGCGACGCAGGAACTCGAAGGCGTCGTCCGCAACGGCATAGTTGAGTTGGTGAACGGCAAGCTGGCTGAAGGCACGCGGGTTCAAGTACGCGTGAAACGGGGTGTGTAATCGCGGAAGCAACGGCCTTTCATTCCGCCGCCGAAGTATGGTCGTGCACGATCTTCCATCCCTCGGAAAACTTGCGGAACACCAAGGTGAACAATCCGTGCGGCGTTTTGCCATCGGACATCGTAAGCTGCCACGTCCCGCGCACAAACGCGACATCGGCGCCTAACATCTCGATGCGCAGCTCGGAAAACTCCAGCTTGCCCATCTCGTGGCCGGGACTCGCATAAGCCGCGCGATACCGATCAATCGTGGCCTGCCAACCCTGATGTTCTTTCGCACCCGAAAAGAAAGTGAGGTCAGGCGAATTCCAGTAACCGCCCATAAAGCCTTCGAGGTCGTGACGGTTCCATGCTTCTTGCTGAGTGCGGAGCACGCGCTCGACCGCCGACTTTTCGGCTTCATTATCGATGGCGCCCGCCGACGAGTGTGCGCCAGCTCTGACCGCGATCATGGACAGGAATACGTATAGGAAGAGGAGCAGAGAGACGAACCGGTTGCGCATGCATGCCTCCGTTAGCGCACCAGTTTCGCACGTTGAGATGGGTTACGACCAGACAGTCAAAGAGGGCACTCCGTGGAATTTATGCGCGGCCCTTTTTAGCCACAACCGCGGCAGCTTTGCCTGCTATTTCCCACGGCCGCTTCGGCCGGTCTACCGTGGGCTTGTCGCGGTCCTCGATACGGTCATAGTGATAGGACTCGCTTACCGTTCCCAGCGACTCGTTGTAAAGGCTGGGGATGCCAAGAGCCACTTTCAATTCTTCCGCAAACGACTGCAGGGCTTTGAGGTGGTCGGCAGTGGCCGGAATTTCTGTCTTCGAGGTCTTGAGGAATTGCTGGTAGCCGCGGTTTACCAGCTTCGAAATTTCGCTGCCGATCAGGTAGCCGGGATAGGCGAAGATCTTCACGCCTTCTTCGGGCGTCTTCTGAATCGCAGACGACACATTGTATTTCCGGAGGAACACGCGCCCGCTCATGCCCGGCGCTTCCGTCACATCAAAACCGTGGTCGCGCAGCCAGGCTAGCGCTTCTTCGTAGGTGCGTGATTCCGCTACTTTACTCATTTTCTCTTAACCTTTTCTTAGGATGCAGAATCCGCGAATCACGTTCGATACTTCAACCCTCTGCACCGGATTGCCATTTCGAGCATCTACCACAACATACTAGATAGCGTGTTTCACCATTTCTTGCATATTACGATAGTCACCAGGGATAAGTTCGAACATGAAACAGGACTTGGCCAAACCAGCGTCGGTTTCCCCGGCTAAAGATGAGCCGCGGCCGGACATTTCCCATTTAGGCCAAGACCTGCTCGATCGCATCGGAAACACGCCGCTGCTGCGCCTGGATCAACTCACCGGACATCTGCCCGGAGTGGCACTTCTAGGTAAAGCCGAATGGCATAACCCCGGGGGATCGGTAAAAGACCGGGCGGCGGCGAACATTGTGGCCGAAGGCCGCCGCGGCGGGAAGTTCACGTCTGGAAAAACTTTGCTCGATGCCACCAGCGGCAACACCGGCATCGCCTACGCCATGCTGGGCGCGGCGGAGAAATTCCCCGTGACATTGTGCATGCCGGAAAATGTCTCGCTGGAACGCAAGAAGATTCTCAACGCGTACGGCGCGAACATCATTTATACCGACCCAGGCGACGGCTCGGACGGAGCGATTCGTAAGGCGCGAGAACTGGCGCAGACGGAACCCGGCAAGTATTTCTATGCCGATCAGTATTCCAACGATGCCAACTGGCGGGCCCACTATCACGGTACGGCCAACGAAATCTGGCAGCAAACTCAAGGACGCATCACTCACTTTGTCGCCATGCTCGGCACCAGCGGTACCTTCATTGGCGCCACGCGCCGCCTGAAAGAACTCAATCCCAAGATCCGCTGCGTTTCGCTTCAGCCTGACTCTTCGTTCCACGGCATCGAAGGCGCCAAACACATGGCGAGCGCTCTCGTTCCAGGAATCTACGATCCGGAACTGGCGGATGAAAATCTGGAGGTCGCCACCGAAGAAGCCTACGCGATGGTCAAGCGTCTGGCTCGCGAGACCGGGCTACTGGTGGGAATCTCGGCCGCCGCTGCAGTAGCGGGAAGCCTGAGAATTGCCGAGGGGTTGCAACTCAGACGAGAGCAGCGGGCCGTGATCGTCACCATCCTTTGCGACTCCGGCGACAAATATCTGAGCGAGCGATTCTGGGCGGAGTAGCGGAAGCTTTCACCACAGAGCCACAGAGACACGGAGAAAATCAAGAGGCAATGTAAGTGGTCGCCGGTGGTGCGCATCTTCTCCTAGGCCACGGATTTGTTGATCGATCTTGGTTTTCTCTGTGTCTCTGTGCCTCTGTGGTAAAGCGTCTTTCCATGCTGAGAGTTGACCACGCAGACTACGAATCCCTCCGCAGCCACGGCGAAGAAACCTATCCGCATGAATGCTGCGGCGTGCTGCTCGGCCACGTAGACGACAACGGCGCCCGCATCGTGACCTCGATTGCCCGCTGCGGAAATACGCGCACCGATTCACCGCAGAATCGCTATTCTATCGACCCCCGCGAACTGGTCCGCATCCAGCGGGAAGCCCGCGAGCGCGGCGAAGACATCGTAGGCTTCTACCACTCTCATCCCGACCATCCTGCGGGTTGGTCGTCTACAGACTTGGCCGAGGCACACTGGTTCGGCTGCTCCTACGTCATTACCAGCGTGGAAAAGGGCAAGGCAGCGATCACCAATTCGTTCGAACTGGCGGGCTCGGATGAAGCCGACAAGCGGTTCGTTGACGAAAACATCGAGGTAATCTAGACGATCTGCTGGAACCATGAAACATGTGGGGACCGTGGCCCGCGGCTGTGCACATGCCCAGGTCTTCCATCTCGCATCCCTTTCTGCATCAGACGAATCCCGCGCTGGGCGCTGGTTTGCAACGTTTTTCACAACGAGGCAAAGATTCCTCGCAGCTTCCATCGGATTCCTTCGAAGATCCGAATCGCGAACAACCTCAGTCGCAGTAGGGCTTGCAACAAATACGACCCGTGCACTGCCCCAATTCCGGTCATGTCCCTGTGGACTGCCTGCACTCGCTTGAAAATACGCACGTTACAAACCTCGTTTTTTCATTGACTCCACAGATAGAAGGAGTAAAACAAACTCGTTCTTTGACAGCTTCTAAAGTTTTTCCGGTTGGTGCGGCGTCCGGGGCTCGAGCGAAGTCACTTTCTCGTTGCGCAAATGAGAAAGAGGGCAAGCAAGGGTCTAAAGCAAAGCGCTGGTCGAGGAGAACAGGAAGAAATGTCGAAGGCAAGACAGAGTTCCGAGGCGTTGGGTAGGTTTATCCGGTTGGCGGTGAGCCCGGAGCCCGAGCGAAGATCGCGCGCAGCATCCCCGCAAGGGAAGCAGCGAGAGCAGGTCGAGCAAGGGTCATACGCGAGCTACTGGCCGAGACGAATGGACCCAACACCACCTCGGAACTCTTTATTTTTCTAGGATGCTTTCGCCTCAGTTTGCACTCTACAGTGGTATGTTTCCATGCTTCTTAGGCGGGTTCTTATCCCGCTTGTTCTCCAGCATGGCCAGCGCCTGAATCAGCTTTTTGCGGGTCTCGCGCGGTTGGATGATGGCGTCCACGAAGCCGCGGTCGGCGGCGACGTAAGGGCTGGCGAAGCGATCCCGGAATTCCTCGATCTTCTTTTGGCGAACCGCTTCGCTGCTCTCGGCGCCGGACGTTCCATTCTTTGCAGCCTCTAGTTCGCGCTTATAGACAATATCCACCGCGCCCTCCGGCCCCATGACTGCGATCTCCGCGGTCGGCCAGGCGTAGTTCACGTCCGTGCGGATGTGCTTGGACGCCATCACGCAATAAGCGCCGCCGTAAGCCTTGCGCGTAATCACCGTGATCTTTGGCACTGTGGCCTCGGCGAACGCGTATAAGAGCTTGGCGCCGTGCTTGATGATGCCGCCGTACTCCTGAGCCGTGCCGGGAAGGAAGCCGGGCACATCTTCAAACGTGATCAGAGGAATATTGAAGCAGTCGCAGAAGCGCACGAAGCGCGCGGCCTTGATCGACGCGTTGATGTCCAGAGTTCCCGCCAGCATGGCCGGCTGATTGGCGACAATTCCGACCGAGCGCCCGTCCAGCCGCGCGAATCCGACGACGATATTTTTCGCGTAGTACTCCTGCACTTCGAAGAAATACCCGTTGTCGACCACAGCATGGATTACGTCCTTGATGTCATAGGGCTGGTTCGACTGCTCGGGAACAATTTTGTCTAACGCAATATCGGCTCGATCGATCGGGTCGGTGCAAGCCTTGCGCGGCGGGTCATCCAGATTGTTTGAGGGTAAGAAACTCAGAAGCTCGCGCACCATCGACAGGCACTCGGTGTCGTCATGCGCCAGAAAGTGGGCCACGCCGGAGGTCTCGTTGTGGGTCATGGCTCCCCCGAGCTGATCTTTCGTGACTTCTTCGTTAGTCACGTTCCGGATCACGTCCGGTCCCGTGATGAACATGTACGAAGTTTTGTCGACCATGAGGACGAAGTCGGTGATGGCCGGCGAATACACCGCGCCGCCCGCACACGGCCCCATAATAGCCGAAATCTGCGGAATCACTCCGCTGTACAGCGTGTTGCGCAGAAAAATGTCGGCATACCCCGCCAGCGACGCAACGCCTTCCTGAATGCGCGCCCCGCCCGAATCGTTCAGCCCAATCACGGGAGCGCCCATCTTCGCGGCCAGGTCCATGACCTTGACGATCTTGCCCGCATTCGTCTCCGAGAGCGAGCCGCCGAACACGGTGAAATCCTGCGCAAACAGGTACACCAGCCGTCCCTCGATGCGCCCATAGCCGGTAATAAATCCGTCGCCATAAATCTTCTGCTCGGCCATACCAAAGTCGTTGCAGCGGTGCGTGACCAGTTTGTCGGTCTCCTCGAAGGTCCCGTCGTCGAGCAGAAATTCGATGCGCTCACGCGCCGACACCTTGCCTTCCCTGTGCTGGCGCTCGCGGCGTTTCTCCCCGCCACCTTCTTCGGCCAGACGGTTACGCCGATTCAGTTCCTGCACTTTTTGTTCGCGATTCATTGCGGAAGGATTATATCGGGAAGTATGAACCGGAACTGAGGGTGACGTGGAACTTACCTGCACATCGTGGTGACGCGTTGGCAGCGTAGCGCCGCCGTCCTCGGCGGCTGTCGTGCGGGCGTCCCGCCCGCACACCCCACCACAAGAACACTATTCCAGATCCGACCCCAGAATCTGGTAGCGATACTTCTGCCTCTTTCCGTCCCAGAAAACCACGGAGGAGGTGTCCTCGCCCTCGCCTTTTTCTTCCATGAAGACGCCGAGGACAGTCTTTTTCTTCAGCGCCAATTTCTTTACCGTGAGCGTTTTGAAGGGCAGGTTGATCAGCAGAAACTTGGCCTTGGGCGTCTCCGCCCGCCAGGCAGCGGGCCCGGCGCCGTGCACGATCAACAGACAAACTCCCCGGCGCTCCGGCTCATCGGAAGCAAACGTTGACGTAACCTTCACCTCGCCGAAGCCGAGAAAGCTGTTGTAGGGATCGGACACTATGAAGCTGTATTCGTCCTTATCCGCCATGGGATTCTTGCAGCGCGCCGCGATCACCAGGTCGTCCACGCCGTCGCCGTCCAGGTCGCCCACAAACTGCGGCGGACCGGCCAGCACGGAACAATTGTCCCCGAACTGCTTGTGGACGAAATCATCGCTCACCGCCGGCGAAGGAGACTTGGCATGGGCCGGCGCTGGCGGCGGCTGCTTCTTCGATTGGGCCGTGAGCGGGGAAAATCCGGCCGCGATCAACAGCAAACCGGCCAGGACGGAGAGGGGACGCAATCGTCGATACGGCATATCCATACTCTAGCCCCGTTCGTAGCGCCGGGGTAGAGACACAATTGGTGACCCGGAACCAAAGTTACCTGCCACGGTTAAGCTTACGGACGGAAGTGTTCCCACCCACGCGCCTCAAGCTCGTAACCGACGCCGGACCGGTTCATCAAGAATATCTTTCGGTGTCGGGTGATGTGCCCGATCAGTGTAATGGGCACGCCCGCAATGCGGGGCGAGATGCGCTTGCTGCGAGGCGCCGTAAAGAGCAACTCGTAGTCCTCCCCGCCGTTCAATGCCAACTCAAGCTCGACTTCTCGGCCCGGCTTGCCTACGCTTGCCCGCGGAATGAGCTCCGCGCTCACTTCCGCGCCCACGCCGCTCTCTTCGCAGATGTGCCCAAGGTCGGTGGAGAGACCGTCGCTGGTGTCAATCATCGCCGAAGCAAGTCCTCGCTCGCGAAGAATGCGCCCCAGCGTAACCCGCGGCTCCGGGAAAAAATGCTGCGGATACTCCCCTGGCTTCAGTTTGTGCTTAGGCTTCTTTCTCATCTGGCGGACCGCAGCCGCCGAGCCGCCAAGTTCCCCGCTTACGTAAAGCCGGTCTCCCGGACGCGCTCCCGAACGCAGCACGGCTTTTCCTTTGGGCACGCTTCCGACCACGATGATGTCGGCCAAAATCCCATTAGGGGACTCCGCGCTGTCTCCTCCGGCCAGGGTTATTCCATATTTCCCTGCCAAGCGAATCAGGCTGCAAACAAACCTCCCAACCCAGGCCTGGGGCAAGTCTCGGGGCAATGCGAGCGACAAGAACGCCGCAACCGGGTCTCCGCCCATGGCCGCGATGTCGCTCAGGCCCCGGGCCAGGCAACGGTGTCCGACCGATTCCGCTGGGTGCCAGTCCCGCCGGAAGTGAATTCCTTCCAACGTAAGGTCTGTGGTCACCAGCGTGTCTGTTTCTCTGCTCCCACCGCCGAGCATTCGCAGCACGGCGCAATCGTCTCCGATTCCAGTCAAAATACTAGGAGATATAGCGCGGACCCTCTTGCCCGCGCGCTTGTGTCGGGCAGGTGCCGCCATACGGCGAATCTGGGCAATCAGCGCTTTTTCGGCGAGGGGCACGGCGCAAACACTATAGCGGACGCGAGAAAGAGATGCTGTTTTCAGTGAGAATATTCAAGACCGCTCTCGGACTTGCCAGTTTATGTTGACTACGAGGCTTTTCTACTGTTCGGCCTGCCTTCCAATCGCCAATGCACCTTGGCCAGCCGGCGAGTCCTCCCCCGGCCCCCTGCTTCGGTAGTAACCCGACCAGAGGTGGCCCTCACTTGCCAGCCTTACGTAACGGCGAAAAGGCCCGCCCGGGTCGTTGACAGGGGGAACCCAGTTTGTTAACGTTTACCAGACATTCACAAAGCCTTTGGCCGAGCTAAGTTCTGCATGCGGTTGGAATTGCAGACAATAGCGTTTCGTTTTGCTCAGGCCCTGGTTCCGGTGGGAAGGGTCGCGCGGGAAATCTCCAAGTCGGGAGTGGGAGCGCAACCCGAAAATCAGGTGGTCCGAACAGGCTTCTGCAACCTCAGACTTTGCCTGAAGTTCCGGCCTTGATGAACCAAACTTAAGAGGAAAGCTGTTGCAAAAACGTTTCTACATCCTTTTCGTGGCCCGCGGCGACGATGGCCAGCTGCGCAAGATCTCCATTCCGGTGCATTACCTGTACATTTTCGTGGCCGGGGCTGCCATCGGATTCCTCAGCCTTACCGGCATCGCTTCTTCTTATACCCGGATGCTGTTGAAGGTTTCCCGCTACAACCAGCTGCGTACGGAAAAGGACCAACTCAAAGTCCGTTATTCCCGTCTTGAAGAAGTCGCGCGGGAACGCGATGTCCAAATCGCGTCGCTGGGATCCATCGCCAGCGAAGTTTCCGCGCTTTATGGGCTGAAATCGCAGCCTACGCTAGTGACCGCCTCGCAGGAGGAAATCCGGGACGCGGAGGTCACTTCCTCGCTCGATCGGCTCAGCGCTCTGCGGACTTCGGCTCTCACCGGCGCCGCCACCGTCGGCATCACGCTAGGCCTGACTCGCAATGCCACCACCGCCGACTGGTTTCGCGCCAATTCCGCACCCAACCTGTGGCCGGTCGACGGCCAGATTACCGGCAGCTTTGGCGAGCGCATCGACCCGTTTAATGGGGAAGGCGCGTTTCATAGCGGTGTGGATATCGGCAGCACCTACGGTCGTTCCGTGATCGCTCCCGCCGACGGCGTCATCACCTTCGCCGACTTCCTCGGCGGATACGGCAAAGCCATCATGATGGACCACGGCCACGGCATCTCGACGCGCTATGGCCATCTCTCCGGCTTCGCTGTCGCGCCGGGGCAGCACATCCACCGCGGCGACACGATCGGTTATGTCGGCCTCAGCGGACGCTCCACCGGCCCCCATCTCCATTACGAAGTGCGCATTAACGACACCCCAGTGAACCCTTACAAATACCTTCGCATTACCGTGGCCCACAGCGGCGGATTTTCTACCGGAAGCTAATTCCAACCCTCGTGCTTCTGCCGGTAGCCCTTAGCACTTAGGAGGGTAAGGAAGCCGCCTGCGTGCGCCATTGCGGCAGGCTGACGCGAATCATGTGCATCAGTTCCTCGTTGTCCACCGGCTTCTGAAAAAACATAGTGGCTCCGGCCTTCAAGGCGCGCTGTTGGTTGCCATGCGGATCCCGCGCACTCAGCACGATTACCGGGATGCCGGCAAGCTGGTCGCTGTTCTGCAGCCGCTCCAGCACCACGAAGCCGTCCCCGGCGGGCAGGCCTATGTCGAGGATGATGAGGTCCGGACGCTCCTTCTGGGCCGCGGCAATCGCGGAGTAGCCGTCTGCCGCGGTGGAAATTTCGCAGTTCTTGGCTCGCAGACGCAGACGCAGCGCCCGCAATAGGTCGGGATCGTCATCCACGACCAGGATCTTCGGTTTCATCATTGATCATCTCCTTTGTGACTTACGGATGGGTAGTCTTTTCCATTGCCTCGGCCAGTCGGCTTCTGGCTTTCCATGCTCCCCAGAATCATCTCCGTGACCCGGCCGGCCAGCCTCTCTACCTGCGTCTCCACGGGCTGGTCCGTGAAAGCTCCGCCCGCGCCGGGCGCAGCAAGTTCAATGGGGGCAACGGTGACCATCAGGGTGCCTTTTTCTTGCAGGCCGGCGATTCGGCCCAGTTGCTCGCGGATGCGCGTGCTCATGACTTCAAAGCGCTCCAGGTCGGTCGAGGCCACAACAAAGAAAGTTTCCTCCGGGCCCGGACTGCCCATGGGTGGCAGCACCAGGTCCTTATCGAGGTAGACGCAGTGCCGCAGGGTATCCAGGCACTGTTGCCAGACATCCCGCCCATTGCCTTGGGGAGGGTTAGTGAGCGGCTTGAGTAGGACGCGTACCAGAACAAACGCTGAGCGCAGCCGGTTTTCATATACCACCACCGGGAAAAGCAGCTTGGCCAGCGAATAGATCGGAAGCGTGAAGGTAAAAGTGCTGCCCCGTTCCGTTTCGCTGGAAACGGAGATCTTTCCCCCGTGCAGCCGCACGATTTCCCGGCAAATGTAGAGTCCCAACCCCAGTCCGGCGCGATTGTTGTCCACGGAATCCGGATCCTGGTAAAGCCGCTCAAAGATCAACATCTTCGCCTCCGGGTTGATGCCTCGGCCGGTATCGACGACGGAACAGTACACAAAGCCGGAATCGGGGTCCACGAGGCTAGCCTTGACCATCACCGCTCCTCCCGGCGGCGTGAACTTGATTCCGTTATCGATCAGGTTGATTAGAACCTCGAGTACGCGGTCGGGATCGGCATAGATCAGCGGGATTCTTCCGTCGATCCCCGCCTCCAATCCGATGCCCTTCTCCTGTGCCGTGGGCCGCATCATCGCAATGGCCTGCTGCACCAGATCCGCTATGGCAATGCAACGCGGCTCGATCCGCATCTTCCCGCTTTCAGCCCGTGTCGCCTCCAGCAGATCGCGAATCATGGCGTGCAACTGATTCACGCTCTTCAGGATGGTCTTCAAATGATCGGCCTGTTCCGGAGCGACCGGACCCGCCAGTCCGTCCGCCAGCAATGTGGTGTACTGGTGGATGCAGGTCAGGGGCGTGCGCAGCTCATGCGACACATGCGACAAAAACTGATTCTTGAATTCCAGCCGCTGCTTCTGCATCATTTCAATCGATCGCAGCAGCGCTTGCCGCCCCACCGCGTAACGGATGCTGCGCTCCAGATGCTTGCTGGTGAGGTCGCTCTTGATCAGGTAATCCTGGACTCCATGATTGACCGCCTTGATCGCCAGCGCCTCGTCGTCGTGCCCGGAAATCACCACCACCGGCACGTTGGGAGCTTTTTCCAGAACTTTGCGAAACGAGTCGGCGCCGCGGCTGTCGGGAAGGTTCAGATCCAGCAGCACCAGGGAAGGCTGCTCTACCGCCAGCGCGGCCAGCGCATCGGACAACCGCGGAACGCAGTTCACCTTGGTGGGAAAATGGCCTTCGACCAGCCGCAGCCGGACGAGGTCCGCATCTCCAGGATTGTCCTCAATCAGCAAAATATTGGTGGTTTGGGAATCCATCGTTCTCCTCGTTGGGAAATGCTCGCGACACCGGACCGGAAGTCTTCAGTCGAACGCAAGGCCAGAAAAAGCTCTCCAGAGTGGTGCAAGCACGGCAACGCATCCGCACGAGTAACCTATCGGCCCTGCCGCCGCAATCTTTACCTGCTGTGCCGGCAGCGCGCCCTCTAAGGTACGTCCCAACGACTGCACAATCGGTCATGTCCCTCGGCGGCCAGTCGACGCTGCATCTGCCACCAGTGAGGTATCTCCTATTTTGAAATGGGCCTTCTTCGGGTATTTCGGCATCCCCAACCACACATCCAGTTCGTTACTTTGGACCCGGCCTCATCGTTTCCGACCCTTGCACCTTTCCCTCCCTCTAGGCTACGTTCATTAGGCTGCTGTAATTAAGACAAGCCAGCGGGAATGGCATGGTTAGCTTTTTCAAATCGGTGCGCGAGGACGTGGCTGCCGTCTTCGAGTCGGACCCGGCGGCGCGCTCTTACGCCGAGGTACTGCTGTGCTATCCAGGACTGCACGCCGTCTGGCTTCATCACATCAGCCACTGGCTCTGGGGGCACGGCCTGCGTTTCGCGGCCAGATTCAACTCCCAGGTGGCACGCCTGTTCACCGGCATCGAAATTCATCCCGGTGCGGAGATCGGCCGGCGCCTCTTCATCGATCACGGCATGGGCACGGTGATCGGCGAAACTGCCGTAGTCGGCGATGACGTCACCCTCTATCAGGGTGTAACGCTCGGGGGCACCGGCAAGGAGAAAGGCAAGCGCCACCCTACGGTAGGCAACAAAGTCTCCATCGGCTCCGGCGCGAAGCTGCTGGGCAACATTACAATCGGCGATAATTGCCGCGTGGGTGCCGGTTCGGTCGTGTTGCGCAATGTGCCCGCCAATTCCACCATCGTCGGCGTGCCCGGACACATTGTGCTGCGCGATGGCAAGCGTGTCGTCATCACCGATCCCAAGGACATTAGCGATCCCCTGTCGGACGTAATCATCCGGCTGGCGACGGAAGTGCAGGAACTGCGGGAGAAATTCCAGAGACACACGCACGAAGCTCTCGGCGCGGAACCCACCCTGTCAAGCGATGAGGAGGAGCCGGCAAGAATTGCGCCTGCCGACTTATTTGTGGAGGACTACCAGATTTGAGTGCCGTGGCCAACGGCCACTCCCTACTGCCTCAACCCCATCCAACTTTCCGAGACCACCAGCGAGTTGCCCGGATTTTGGGGATCGTATTTGACCGAAGTCGGCAGCCCCAGCCGGCAGGAGTGCAGGTTGATCCACTGGCGCAGGTAAGTCACATCCTGCGAACACTCGTAGGAGACGCCCGCTACATCGTACTTGTAGATTAGCAAGATCGCGGACCGAGGGCTGTTTTCCGCAGCCATCTCCTGGACGTCGATCACGGTGCCGTCGGTGATGCGTCCGATGCCGTCAAGCCAGGTGCGGCGCTCGCGCTCAAGATCTTCCGGAGACTTTGGCTTTCCGCGGAACAGGGCGTACGCGCCTAAAGCCACAGCGCCCCCGGCGACA
>JBAVAV010000482.1:0-5042 GCA_049585895.1 Candidatus Sulfotelmatobacter sp.
CCCGATCACCCAATCGCAAAATCGCTAAATCACGCTACTGCGTTCCTTTCGCTCTGCAGTCCTCCAGCACCCTGTCCATCTTTTCCACCGTCAGGTTCTCATGAAAGTCATAATTCACCTGCGCCGCCGGAGCCCAGCTGCACGCCCCGATGCACTCCACTTCCTCCAGCGAAAACAATCCATCGGAAGTAGTTTCTTTGTGCCCCACGCCCAATGCTTTCCCGCAGTGCTGAAGAATCTCTTCGCCGCCGCGCACCATGCAGCTGATGTTGGTGCAGACCTGCACGTGATATTTGCCGCGAGGCTTGGTGGTGAGCATCGAGTAGTAACTGATCACGTTGCGAACCTCGAGTTCGGTCAGATCAAGCCGGACGGCAATTTCCCGTACGACCTCGTCGGACAGAAACCCCACCTCATCCTGCGCATAAAGAAGCGTAGGCACCAACGCCGACCGCTTCGTCGGATAATGCGTCGCCATCTCAGCAAACCGCGCCTCGAATTCCTCTGAGAACTTCATTTGGTAATTTTGTAATCGGGCAATCTAGCAATTTTAACCAGCTCGCCGCGCCGTATGCTGAGATGCCGTGAAAATCGCGCTCAGTTCCCGTGCTTCTTTCAAAATATCTTCGCAACGCTGGCTGGTTACGATGGCACAATCGGACAGCATTTCGAGCCAAAAGACCGTTTCGTCCGCTTCCTCCACAACCAGTCCGATCTTTGCAATCCATTCGGCCCGAGATCTGCCTCTGCACGCCGCCCGATAGTTTGCGGCTACTGACGTGCCACAACGCAACAACTGCTTACCTACAACCTGCGAATCGGCGGTGTGTGGCAGCGATCGGTAAAGCTTGACAATCCGGATCGCAAAAGCCTTCGTCCGATCGCGCAATTCCTCGGGTCCCGTAGACACTCTCACCGCCGGGCTTCTTAAATTACAAAATTACCCGATTACAAAATTACAATCTCCCTACCGGTCGATCTCCCCCAGCACAATATCAATGCTCCCAATCGCCGCCACCACATCCGCCAGTAACCGCCCCTCGCACATGGACGGCAGCGTCTGCAAATTAGCCAAACAGGCCGCGCGCATGTGCACCCGATAAGGCTTAGCCGTGCCATCACTGACGATGTAATATCCCATCTCCCCGCGCGGAGATTCCACTGCCTGGTACACCTCGCCCGCCGGCACCGCAAAGCCCTCGGTGATGATCTTGAAGTGGTAGATGAGCGCTTCCATCTGCGTCTTCATCTTTTCCCGGTCGGGCAAAACCACATGCGGAGCGTCGGCCTTGATCGGACCTTCCGGCATGCCCGCCAGCGCCTGCTTCACAATCTCATTCGATTCGCGCAGTTCGGCCACGCGGCACATGTAACGCGCGAAAACGTCGCCTTCCTGCGACACCGGCACCTTGAACTTGAAGTTCTCATAGCCGGAATAAGGCATGTCGCGGCGCAGGTCGAAATCCACGCCGCTGCCGCGCAACGTGGGACCGGTGGCGCCCAGCGCGATCGCATCCTCCGCGCTCAATTTAGCCACGCCCTTGGTCCGCATCATCCAGATGGGATTTCCCGTCAACAAGTTTTCGTACTCGTCGATTCGTTCTGCAAAGCGGCCGGCAAAGTCGCGCACCCGCTCAAAGAATCCCAGCGGCGGCTCCAGCGCAATCCCGCCCACCCGGAAATACGAAGTCATCATGCGCTGCCCGCTGACCATCTCAAACATGCTCTGGATTTCTTCCCGCTCGCGGAAGCAGTAGAGAAACACCGTCATCGCCCCCAGGTCGAGAGCGTGCGTGCCCAGCCATACCAAATGGGAATTAATCCGTGTCAGTTCATTCAACAACACTCGTAACCACTGTGCCTTCGGCGGAATTTCCAGCCCCAACAGCTTTTCCACCGCCAGCGCGTAGCACAGATTATTAGTCAGGGGACAGAGGTAGTCGATGCGGTCGGTCAGCGGAACCACCTGCTGGTAAAACTTGGCCTCGCAGGTTTTTTCAATTCCGGTGTGCAGAAAGCCGATGTCGGGCATCAGGCGCACTACGGTTTCGCCATCAATTTCGAGCAGCACGCGCAGCACGCCGTGGGTCGAAGGATGCTGCGGCCCCATGTTCAGGATCATGGTGCGATCCTGGCCGGGCTCCAGGACAGGCGTAGGCGCCAGGTGGGCCACTAGCGATAGCCCTCCACCGGATAGTCTTTGCGCAGCGGATGGCCTTCCCATTCCTCAGGCATCAGTATGCGCCGCAAATACGGATGTCCCGTAAAGCGAATCCCGAACAGATCGAAGACTTCGCGCTCGAAATAGTTAGCGCCCGCCCACACCGAGGTCAGCGACTCCACCGCCGGACTCGCGCCCTCCAGCCGCACTTTCAGTCGCACCCGTTCCTTCTTCGGAATGGACAGCAGGTGATAAACCACTTCAAATCGCGGCTCGCCAGGATACCGGTCGACGCAGGTGATATCGGAAAGGAAGTTAAAAGCGCAATTGAGATCATCGCGCAGCAGCGCGCACGCCTCGCGCATGTTCGACCGGTCTAGATAGATCGTCATTTCCTCGCGGTCGAACTTCACGCCCTGCACCGACGCAGGATTCCAGTCCAGCAGGCAGGCGACCGCCGGATGGCTTTTCAATTGCTCCAGATCGGTGATAGCAGGCGTCACCGTCGTCATAGGTCTCCCCGCCGCGCCGAAGCCTGCACAGAAACAACAGAAACAGCAGACGGGCCCCAATCCAGAACGCCCTTCTTCCACACATAAAAAAAGCCGACGAGCACGATGCCGATGTACACCAGCATCTCCCAAAGTCCAAAGTGCTTGAGATCCCGCAGAATTACCGCCCACGGATACAGGAACACGGCTTCGACGTCGAAAAGGATGAACAGCATGCCGACCAGGTAGAACTTCACGGAGAATCGCCCCCGGGTGTCGCCCACCGGCGTCATGCCACATTCATAAGGAGAAAGCTTGGCCCGGGTGGGTTTCCGCTGCCCGATCAGCCACGAGAGCACGATAATCGCGGTCGCTATTCCGCTGGCCAGCAGAATGTGAATCAGAAAGGGCAGGTAGCGAGCGAAATAATTGTCGGGCATAGTGCGGACTATATATAATTCGCGCCAAGCGTCGCTTAAACGTTCTAGATTAGGGTGTGGTGCGCGCGAGTGTCAAGGGAACCAGGAGCAATTTGGCAATTGTGTAATCGGGTAATTTGGTAAATTGAAAATCAACGCGAATAGTCGGTCGATGGCTGTAAGCTGAAGAAGTCCGGGTTTTAAATTACCAAATTACCCAATTACAAAATTACAAAATTACAAATCCCCTATGGTTTTCGGCTTCAATACCGACGTTAAACACGGCGACACCATCTACCACGTGCAGAGCGAAGCGCGCGAGGGCGACCAGTTGCTGCAGACCCAGGTCTTCGTGCGCGGGCGCTGCGTAGGCAAGAAGGCGACTTCTTACGCCAACTCGGCGCTGCAATCCGGATTTGCGGATGCGCAAAAAGAACAGATGCTGCGCGATCAGCACCGCCTCGTCCTCGACGGGATTCGCGAAGGAAAGCTCGAAAGCGTTTTGGACCGCGGCGAAAGCGAAACCCTGGCCGCCATCAAGGAACTGGAAGTGCAGTGGCTGAATTCCGCCTCTGTCCACGCCGATCGCAACCTCACCATGCAGTTGCGCGTCACCGAGGGCGGAGCCGCGGCGGCCGGCGCGCGTCTGATTTTCCGCTTCGCCCGTCCCGGCGCTGCGCCTTTCTACACCCAGGCCATCACCGATTCCGGCGGCAGCGCCGAAATCAAGATCGAGGTCGAGCAGTCCACCCTGCCCGACTCCTCTCTGTTGGTCCAGGCCAGCTATGAAGGCCGCACCGCCACACGGAAATTCCTCCTGCGCAAGGAAGAATAAGTGTTTAGCGCTAACGCCACCGTAAATCACGGGGAAGGCAAGGCCGGGAAGGGCACGGCTTTCAGAGGTTGGAAAAACTCGATCCAGGGCAGTTTTGAAAAGGGCGCGACTTCCAGTCGCGGCGCGAAAGCCCAACAATATCAACAGCGGCTTCAGCCGCTGAGGGATTGCATCTACACGAACCGCTTGACGTAACTGGACTCCCGCAAGAATGAAACTCTACATCAACGGGCAAGATCGCTCCTTCCCCGATCTAACGACACCGTTTACCCTCTCTGTTCTCGTCGAGACCCTCGAACTGAAGCCCGACCGCGTAGCCGTGGAACTAAACCGCGAAATCGCCCCCCGCGACCGCTGGTCCGAGATCCCACTGCACGAAGGCGACCGCCTCGAAATCGTCCACTTCGTAGGCGGCGGCAAAGCCTGAACAAGAAACAGCGAACTGACTATTTCCCTTCCTTAGCGCCCTTAGCGGCCATTCTTAGCGACCTTTGGGGTTAAATTGCTTTGTTTCCCTCAAGGCATTCTCACCTAAACAACCTGTAATTCCGACCGGAGCCGGAGCGAATGCGACGGCGGAGTGGAGGAACCTGCTGTCGGTTTGCCCTGCCGCTTATCCCGAAAATTAGGCTTCTCAGCCCGAACGAGGCGAATCCTGACTGCGGGCTCTGACAAGTAGCGCCGCCGTCCCGGCGGCTGTCCAGCGGGCGTCCGCGCCCGCTGCCCTGAAGCCACCACAGAGTTTCCCCGGCGAAAATCCCGATCCCCGCACTCTTCTAGTTAACAACCTTGCACCGATTCCCACTTGACGCCCGCCCACTCACGCCTAAAATGTTTGAAACATTTTGCTGAACGAATGTTTGAAACATTACTTCTGAAACAGGCCGATGCCCGAACGCTTCACATCGCGCGACGTAGTTGCCCTGACCGGCATCACGCCCCGCCAGCTCCAGTGGTGGGACGAGCGCGGCGTAGTCAAGCCGCAGCGCCAAGGACATCGCCGTATGTACTCAATGAACAATCTCACTGAAGTAGCGGTGATCTGCCAACTCCGCCGCAAGGGCTTCTCTTTGCAGGGAGTGCGCAAGGTCATGCGCTTTCTGGACCGTGAGTTCGGCAAGGGCCTCGCCGAAATC
>JBAVAV010000483.1:0-7553 GCA_049585895.1 Candidatus Sulfotelmatobacter sp.
GCTTACGGCCTTGCATGGGCTACACAAGCCTACGAATAAGAAATGGTTTGCATGGCACGGAAGAGGAGAAAACCAGCTGCATTTCAGTGGAGAGGGGGCTTGGTGGCCATCAGACGCAGATCACAGCGTTGCGTTTCGTCTGCCTTCGGAGTCGGAACGGCTGAAACTAGAGGCATTCATTGATTTGCTAGCGGCTGCCGATAATCCGTTGCCTCCGACGTAACCTGCTTGTCGCAACATCGCAATTGCAATTTGTTGAATGAGAAGAGGCGGAACAGCATTTCCGACCTGTCCAGCTTGTTGGGTGTAGGTGCCGGTGAACTCAAAATCATCCGCGAACCCCTGAAGTCGAGCGGCTTCTCTGATGGTGATTACTCGGATGTCCTCGGGATGACCAAAGCGACCAGAGCCAGGATGGAACACCCACCGCGTTATGGTGGGGGCTACCATGTCCTTGGTCAGCCTCCCGTACGCACCGCTATAGCCAGATTTGGGGCGAAGGTGAGAAGGAAGGTCCTTGATACCTTGGCCGGGGTCCAGAGATGCCAAACGCTCATACTGTGTGGTGGCAAGGGGGCGGGGGGTGTGGTTGCTGACCACATTAAGTCCCCTGCGCATGTTCCGCTGATATTCCGAAAATGGCGCACAAGAGTAAGGAAAGGTTTTTCGCGGGTCGTCATGAGAAATGCTGGGCAGGTCACCGATGGCGTTCCAGACGGTGACATGTTGCCAGTCTTCTAGGCCAAATAAGCTGGGCGCGTCGGCGTTCGGTTTTATATGCGTGGGCGGAGGGAAATGGAGTGAGCGCTCTTTCCGGGCGATAAAAAAAGCTCGCCTCCGCCGTTGAGGCACACCGTAATCGGCGGCGTTGAGAACTTCGTAGGAAACGCGATAGCCGTCCCCCTCAAGTCTAGTTACGATCTCGTGTGTGTAGGATTGCTCAAATCCGTTCTTCATCTCGGCGACGTTCTCCATGAGAACGAGATTTGGCTGCAATGCCTCTACGTATTTGATGAAGGTGAGAACAAGCCGATTGTTGGGAAGATCGAGAAAGCGATTTTTTCGGGGCACATTCTTCGAAAAGCCTTGGCAGGGCGGGCCTCCGGCGAGAATATCCAATTGTCCCGGCTGGATGTCCATACGCTTCATAAGCTGGTGTGGATCAACAAGCGTGAGATTGTCTGTAATGGCCTGGGCGTGAGGGAAGTTGTGGCGAAAGGTACATATGTAGTTGGGTTCGATGTCTGCCCCGGCGATAACCCTAAAACCAGCGTCGCGCAGTCCTGCGGAGATGCCGCCGCAACCACAAAATAAATCAATGGCTAGAGGGAGATCGGTGCTGCTCATGTGACTCATTGTATGCAATGCGTTTTCCATGATCAAGCCTTAAGATTTTGGGGCCCAAGAAACGCGCGAAGCGTTCGAGCGAGTGTCTTCACGTTCGCGATTTCGCACTCCCAGACGACGAGCGAGCGCCATCCAGCGGCATTGAGGCGTTTAACGACTTCCTGGTCGCGGCGCTGGTTGGCTTCCAGTTTCGGTATCCAGTAGTCGCGACGGCTCTGTGGTGCGCGGTTGAGCTTACAGCGGTTGTGGCCGTGCCAGAAGCAACCATGAACGAAAATCACTGAGTGCCGATTGCGGAATACGATGTCAGGCCGACCGGGGAGGTTGCGGGCATGAAGGCGATAGCGATATCCAAGCTGATGTAACAGCCCGCGTACCGCGAGTTCCGGACGAGTGTCTTTGGCGCGAATAGCGGACATCACTGCGCTTCGCTGCTGAGGTGTTACACGATCCACAAAGATGGCCTCTAGTGATAGTGAGATCAATCGGGTCTGGGGTCAAACGAGTCGGGCGGCAAAGCCGCGCTCCTGTGATAACAGAACAGTCAGAAGGTTACGATACCCTAGTGTTAGCTATCGATGTTGGGCAACGGGTATGGGACCTGCGCTGCCAATTCCGTGTATCTGCAAAGCGCATTCGCAAGCTGCATTTGCCGGGGCGTATGGCATTCGGGCTCAAGAAGCCGCGGGCTTGCGACGATGATGACCATTGCCTTCGCGCGCGAAGTGGCGACATTCAGCCTGTTGAGGCTATCGAGAAATTCCATCCCGCGCGGCGCATCTTCGGGCGATGACGTGGTCATCGAATAGATCACGATTGGTGCCTGCTGCCCCTGAAACTTGTCCACTGTGCCTATATGGGCACCGGGCAGGCGTGCCGCGAGATCGAAAACCTGCGTGTTGTACGGCGCGACCACGAGAATATCGGAGAGCCGCAGATCGCGGCTGTCTCCTTTGTCGTCGATCCATGTGATGCCTGGTTTTGTCAGGCTGTTAATGAGATCTTCGATGATTTCAACCTCTTCCGGTGCGGCATTCTGGTTGCCCTTGTGTTCGACCGGAATGTAGTAGAGGCCGGAATTCCCGAGCCAGGGATGTCCGATGATGCTCTGATTTTCAAGTCCGTCACGCGAGGTGAGGCGTCCTTCGTAGAATGCTTCGGACGTGAACTGCGTTAGCTTTGGATGCATACGCCAGGTCTTTTCCAGAAAAATGCCCTTGTCGGGTGGTATCGTCTTTGCCCCAGCAAGCAGATGTTCGAGAGCTGAGGCATCGGCACCCTCCGGATGACTGCCCCGGAGCGGTTGCTCCAGCTGCTGCGGATCGCCCAGCAAAACGATGCTCTTCGCGGCTTGTGAGATAGCTATGACATTTGCGAGTGACATCTGCCCGGCTTCGTCCACGAAAAGCACATCAACCGCCTCTGAATAGTCCTCCTGCACCCAAAGCCATGCAGTTCCCGCAAGGACATGTGCTCCGCCGAGGAAAGCGGCGAGCGTCTCCTGCGTCTCGACCGTCGTTTGAATATGTGGCGGGTCGTGCTCCGGCTTGTCGGTGTCCTTTACTTTCTGAACGCATTTGAGGCCCGTCAGCTTCTCCTCGCGAGCAGCTTTCACAACCTCGTCAAGAAGGTTTCTGATCACCTTGTGGCTGGACGCTGTAATGCCGACGCGTTTACCCTGTCGCACGAGTTCGCAGATCATTCGGGCACCGGTATAGGTCTTTCCTGCGCCCGGTGGTCCCTGAATGGCGAGTAATGAATGGTCCAGCTGGGTACCCGCACGTTTAGCCGCGTCGACTGTCTGTTCACCCGGAGCCAGCAGAATGGCTGATTCTCCTGTCAAGCGAGGAGGGTGCTTTAGCAACAAGTCACGGGCCGCACGGTACGGCCCGACCGCATCGAGCCCGTTCGCTTCAACCCACGCGCCTATCCGATAGAGGGCATTGGCCAGAACATCGGTTGTCGGCCCTATCTTTCTTGCATAAACAGCGGTGGGGTGGACTTCTGTGGTTTTCTTGGTCTTCTTTATGTCCACAAGACGGGAAGCAAGATCGATCTCAACGATTTTGCCAATCTTTTCCTCTTTGGCGCACAAGTCTTCGCCTGCGCGAAGATCGGTTTCCTGTTTGTCAAACGAATAGCGATCCGTGGGTATCTTTCGCTCAATGCCCAGCCGCTCGACGAATGAGAGTCCTGCGAGACCCGAGCGTTCATCGAGGAGTTCCTCATCGGACAGCGAACCGAGCCGGTAATATTCCCAGTATTCCGACTTCACTTCGCGCCGATGCCAGTCGAGGAGATGGGAAAGAAGCCATCGCGCGGCCTGTTCCGGATTGCGTTCAACAGGGTCAGCAGGAAGGCCGTCACGAAGGGCGGCACCAAGCGCAGCTGTGCGTTGCTGGCGCTCATCGAGCACGGGTGGCGGCGCTCCATCTAGATGTACAGCCCTCGGAATTGACTGCCCGGCCTGTTCGAGTTGCCGCCTCTCAGTCTCAAGCCAGTCGCGCAGTCCCCGCGTTGAATTGCAGTCGTCGGCGTTGTATTGGGCAACTGTATTTTGGAGTGTCGGGTCCAGCTGTGCAGTTTCGCCAAGTTCAAGCGCGTGCTGGACCTGCCGCAATGCAGTGCGCGCATCTTCGAGAGGTGTCTTTCTTTCAAATCCGTAGAACGGTTCCAGCGCTTTGAGGGAATAATGCTCGACGCTCGCGCGGACAGCCCGCCTCGTGACCGTATGGAGGTCCACCAGTAAATAGGCTCTCAGCATCCGGTCGATTTCATCTTCGCGGGTAGCGTACCGGCCCATCAGTCTTTTGAGCGCGCCGGATTCGTAGCCGGTGAAGTGATAGACATGCATCGCAGGATATTTCGTCCAGCGGGCCATTACGGTGTCAACAAACGTCTCGAAGGCGCGTTTTTCCTCCTCGGCATTCACCGCCCACTGGAAGGTATAAGCAGGATCTCTTGCCTCGTCATCGGCGTTAAAGCCAAACAGATACTCACGCCCGGCCCGACCGATGAAGGGATCGCCCTCCAGATCAAAGAACATGTCGCCGGGAGAAGGTTCGGGCAGGAGGAAAAGACCATGTTCAGGGTTGAGATCAAGGATTTCATGGACGGGTTTCTGTTGCGTGCGCCCTGCAACCTGTACACGCGCCTGCTCCCTGACGCGAACATAACTTCCTGCAGAACCATGCTTAGGGCGTTCCTCAAGGGGCAGGTGAAAGACTGCCAGAGTGCTTACGGCGTTCACATCCCATACATTCAATTGCTTCTGCTGGAGCCTGCTGATTCCGGCCACGAGTGAGAGATGATCATCTTTGCGTCTCTGTCCATCGCACTCGGCCCACCACCGACAGACTGAACAGTGAGGCGTCGGCTCCGGGTATGTTTCAGTCACGCTGCCGTTGTTCTCGATGGCGTATTCCAGACGCCGCTTCACATATCGGTAGTATGCCGCGTAGTCAGAAACCCGGTACGGCTCGGATACGAATCCATCACCTGGTGGAACAACATGCATGTATTCCGGCCATTCACCCTGAATGGTAGCGAGGCACTCGGAATACAGAGACAGTTGAAGGATGGTGGTCGCCTTTGTTTCGAGGGCGAGCTTGCAGTCGTAAACTTCATATGACCACGGCCCGAGTTTGCTAGGGCGCTCCACACGCCGGAGGACATCGGCTCGTCCAAACCAGCGCCCATAGGCGAGGGGGGGCTGAACGATGATGTCGATGCCCTTTTTCATCGCTGCTTCGAGTTTTTCGGTCGAGTCCTGTTCGCTCACATCGGACAACTCGACACTTGGCGATGCCTCGGCAGCTATGAAATCAACATGGTTGCTCTCGGGCGGTGGCGTGTAGGCACTCGCCTGCGCATCACCCCCATCCCGCAGATCAACGACAGAAAGCCCCTGGGCAGCTAAATATGCAACGTAAGCGGTTTCGTGCTCCAGACCGCGCTTCTGAAGGACCCAAAGATCGGGGGAATGCCACGTTGGGGCGCATTTGTCACCGAGGGTAACGCCAAAATCCAACGAAGTCAGATGGCGACAGGCCAGGTGATTGCTCAGGTCACTCGCGGATAAATGGAGATCGCCGGATGAGGCCTTCATATATCAACAACTTTCTTCCGGTGCAGAACGAGGCGAACCACCGATCATAACCGAAAGTAGAGGGATCCCACAGTGACGATATCACCCGAACAAACAACTCGCATGGATGGGTCTAGCGGCGGCCTGCCGTTGAGGTCTTCCGCGTCCTTTGTGGCCTTCACAATGTCAGATTTTCGGGTAGGAGGAGTCTTGAGATACTATACGTTTCGGTTATATAGCGCTTACATCCAGCATTGCACGGGATCTATGACGCATTAGGATAGAAGCAGTTTGGGAACCCATCTCATGACCGGCAATTTTGCAAAATTCTGGAAGTGTGCGCTCCAGGTAAACCCGTGGACTTACGCTCAGCAATATCAAGGCAGTTCACACGGCCTTACGGAATACGCCTACAACGACGCGCTCGTTGACCGGTGCATTAAGAGTGAAATCCAGGTTGTTGGTATTGCGGATCACGGCTCTGTCGATGGAGTGGAGAAGTTGCGAAAGGCCCTCGAAGGAAAGGGCATCGTCGTTTTTCCAGGCTTCGAGATCGCAAGCACTGAAAAGGTACACATGGTCTGCCTGTATCCTGCGGGCACCTCGATCAGCAAACTCAATCAATATCTCGGAAATCTTGAAGCTCCTGTAGGCGGTCAAAAGACGGCGCCTTCATCTCTCGGATGCCTGACAATTGCCGAGCGAGTGTTGAAGCAGGGTGGTTTTTGGTATGCAGCACACGTTACGGGTGCGAGCGGGTTGCTGCGCCTTAACCAAGATGGCGGAGGTCTGACACACATTTGGACATCATGCGACCATGTGTTTGCCGCTCAAATCGCCGGGGACATCAATTCGATTCCCGAGGCTGAAATCCAGAGAATCCTGAAGAATAAGAACCCTCAATACAAGCGCGTCCGGCCGATCGCTCTCCTTAACAGCAAGGATGTTCGCCGCCCCGAAGACCTGGACAACCCAAGAACCTGTTCCTGGGTGAAGATGACCATGCCGACGCTTGAAGCTCTTCAACTAGCGTGCCGCGATCCAGAATCGCGCACCCGCCTCAGCGACGAAGTTAATCCGACGTACTATTCGCGCATCGAGCGGATTGTCGTCCGGCGCGGCTATTTGGAGGATTTGGAACTCGACCTTTCACCAAATCTGAACGCGGTCGTTGGTGGACGTGGGACGGGAAAGTCAACGCTCATCGAAGCCATTCGCTATGCTCTGCAATTGGTCCCCGCGAACAAGGATTCCCTTCGGGCGCACACGGGCATCATCGATGCCAACTTTGGAAAAGAGAAGGCCGGCATCGAAATCACACTCTCATCCTTCCAGCAAAATTCAGAGCGGTACGTGATCTCGCGGTATCACGGCGAGCCGGCCAAGGTTCTCGATGAGGCCGGCAAAGTGTTGAAGCTTTCCCCTCGGGATGTTTTGCCCATGGTGGAGGTTTACGGTCAGAACGAGCTTCTCGCCATCGTCCAGGATGATGCAGCCAAAGCCGCTCTCCTTGGGCGATTTCTGCCTGACGACAGCGCTATGAGGCAACAGGCAGCTAACCTAGAGAAAGCCCTTCAAAAGAACCGCCAAGAGATCGATGCATTGGAAACGAAAGTTGGCGACGCTGCGCTGAAACTTGACCAATTGCCGGCCTTACTCGACAAAGAAAAGTCCTTCAAGAAACTGGGCCTTGAAAAAGAGCTAGAGCAGGTCCGCGCACGGGAAACGCAGCGGGCCTATGTAACGGAGGTGGACGAGACTATTGAAGCATTCGCCGCCGCTGTTGAGGAATTTCGCGGATCAATTGACGATTTGGAGTCGCCCGAAACGCAAGCAGACTGCCCGGCTACCGCTCTGAAGGGGTTCTCTGACGCCATCGCTGCAGCGAAGAAAGGCGTCGTAAAAGCGGCCGTGCAGGCCGAACAGGTAATCGAGCAGGCCCGGAGCGCATTCCTTGCCAGCAAGACACATTTCGACCAATCGATTTCCGCCGAGGAGCTGGCATTTAACGTAACGGTGAACAAACTGCCGGCACTGAAGGGAAAAACAGTTGCCCAACTGACTACTGAATACAAAAAGGTTTCTGGTGAGATTGCGAAGCTGAAACCCCTCGGCACGC
>JBAVAV010000484.1:0-13899 GCA_049585895.1 Candidatus Sulfotelmatobacter sp.
GAAGATCCTCTAAATCGCTGATCTCTCGATTTGATTCTAGGGTGCGAGTTGAATCGCGTCAATTCACGGTTGCCGACGCGGTGATAGACTTCCGGCCATGAGCGCATCCGAATCGCAGGGCGACGAGGTAAGGCGAGCAGGGCGCACTCCTGCCACTCTAGCGCCCGCGCTCTATCTCGTCGCCACGCCCATCGGCAATCTGGAGGACATCACGCTCCGCGCGTTGCGCGTGCTGAAGCAAGTCGATCGAATCGCCTGCGAAGATACGCGCCAGACCCAGAAACTGCTCAACCATTACAACATCACAACCCGCACCGTCAGCTATCACGAACACAACGAGATGACGCGGGCGCCGGAACTGGTGAAAGATCTGCAAGAGGGCGCAAGCATCGCGCTGGTTACGGACGCGGGAATGCCGGGAATTTCTGATCCTGGATTCCGTCTGATTTCACTGGCGATTCGCCATCATGTGCCGGTGGTGCCGATTCCGGGGGCGTCGGCGTTTCTGTCGGCGCTGGTGGCGAGCGGCCTGCCAACAGACTCGTTCCGCTTCAGCGGATTTCTTCCCGCAAAGCGTGGCGAGAGGCGGGCAGCCCTGGAGTCGATCAAGGCTTCGCCGCGCACGCAGGTCTTCTACGAAGCTCCGCACCGAATCGTAGAAGCACTTTCCGATGTCGTCCAGGTGCTGGGAAAAGACCGGCAGGTGGTGATCGCGCGCGAAGTGACCAAGCTGCACGAAGAGTTTCTGCGCGGCCGCGCCGGCGAAGTTCTGGAGACATTAGAGTCGCGCGACGGGGTGAAGGGCGAGATCACGCTGCTGATCGGTACAGCGGGGGAAGAAGAAACTCGTAGGGGGACTGATGCCGCAGCGCGTCCTCCGATTCGCCAGAGGCTGGAGCAGATCATGGCTGGGGAAAAGCTCGACGAAAAGGCCGCGCTGAAGAGAATTGCCAGGGAGAGGGGAGTCTCGAAGAGCGAGGCTTATCGCGAATTACAGAGGAGCAAAAGCATGCTATAATCAACGTCGATTAATGTTAATCAGTATCAAGCGTAACCGGCGAGTTGCAGAACGGAGTCGCTAGAAAATGAAAAGCGTAGTACACCGCCTTCCGCTGACCAAAGCTCGCATCAACCTCGGGCAGGTCGTCCGCCGCGTTCATGTGAACCGCGAGTATTTCATCCTGGAGAAAGATGGCATTCCCGTCGTTGGGCTAATGCATGTCGATGATTTGGAGGATTACCTGGAGCAGCAGGATGAATCGTTGAAGGAACAAATCAGAGTGGGTCACGGGGACTACCTTGCGGGCAGAGTTCGCGACGCGAGTGAACTCATGGCCGAACTGCGAACTTCGGCTAAGAAGTCCAAGAAGCGAACGTCACGATAGTTGAGTGGGACGCATTGTTCTTCGCACCGCAGGCCGGGCAAAAGAGTTTCCAGTTATGTCTGCGGACCTGATTCCTTTCAGAATTCTCGTCACCCCGGGCTGCGAACGGGACCTCCGCGCAATCTACCGTGGCAGTCCCTCAATGGCGGGCGCGATGGAAGAATTGATCACCATTCTTCGTCGCGATCCATACAACCGCAGTGGGCAGAACCAGATTAAGAAACTCACCGGATACAAAACCGGCCAGGGGCAATGGAGAATTCGCTGGAAACAGTACCGGCTGCGGTATGACATTCTTGAAAGCGATGTGGTCCTGTACTCCTTCCGCCACCGGAAGGAAGCGTACTAGCTGGCCCAAAGAGATCTGGAACCTGCGCCAAAACTCTACAGCGTTCACTTGGCTTGAAGCTCCCGCTTCACCGCCTCGCTGACCATCTTCCCATCCACCCGCATCCCCGCTCCGGAGAATCGCGCCATCACGTTCTTCATCACCGCGCCCATGTCTTTCATGGTCGGCGCGCCCATTTCGGCGATCACGGCCTTCACTCCGGCAACGATTTCGGTTTCGCCTGCGGCTTTGGGGAGGTAGGTTTCGATCAGGACGATCTCGGCGGCTTCTTTGTCAGCCATCTCCTGGCGTCCGCCCTTGGTGAACTGCTCGACTGACTCCTTGCGCTGCTTGATCAGTGTGGCCAGCACGGCCTGCGATTCCTTCTCGTCGAGCGGCGCCATCTTCTCGACCTCGCGCAGATGCAATGCGCTCTTGACCATGCGCAGGGTGGAGAGGCGCTGCTCCTCGCGCGCCTTCATGGCGGCGGTGATGTCTTTTTGAATTTGCTCGACCAGGCTCATGAGTGGATTATAGACGGCGCGCAGCTCAAGTTCGCCCCTGCTTCATTCAGCGGCAAAAGGATTCACCACGAAGAGCACAAAGGGACACGAAGGAATTTGCTGGCACACGCCGCTGCGCCCACCGGACGTGCTCTGCCCCGAATGTTCCGGTAAACTCATAGCTTCTCCAGACAGTTGAGGATAATTCAATGCTGCGCAAGAACCGTCTTTTCACTCCCGGCCCCACGCCGCTGCTGCCGGCGGCGCAGATGGCCATGGCTTCGTTCACTGCGCATCATCGCACCGCCGACTTCCGCGCGCTGTTTCAACGCGTGCTCGCCGGAATGAAGGAATTTATCGGCACACAGAACGACGTTTTGGTGCTGGCCTGTTCAGGAACGGGCGTGATGGAAGCGTCGGTATCGAACCTGACTTCGCCCGGCGACAAAGTCCTGATATTGACCGCCGGTAAGTTCGGCGAACGCTGGACTGGGCTGGCCAACGCGTTCGGCTGCAACGTCGACGTGTTAAGCAGGTCCTACGGCGAAACTTTCTCGCTCGAGGAGGTTCGTCTGCGAATCACGACCGACGTGCGCGCGGTCTTTGTGCAAGCCACGGAGAGTTCCACGGGCGCGCGCCACGATATAAAAAACATCGCGAACATTGTGCGCGAGCAGAACGACGCGCTGCTGATCGTCGACGCCATCACCGGCCTGGGCACGACTCACTTTGACGTTGACGGCTGGGGCATAGATGTAATCATCGGCGGATCGCAAAAGGCTTTGATGATGCCGCCCGGCCTGGCTTATTGCGCGGTCAGCGAGCGCGCCTGGAAGCGCATGGAAACGACAACCTCTCCCCGCTATTACTTCGACCTGCGCAAAGAACGCAAGGCGGCGGCCAAAAGCGAATCCGCCTACACCCCCGCGACTTCGCTGTTTGCCGCCATGGGCGCGGCACTCGACTTTATTGGAGAGATGGGCAATGGGAGTGTCAGCCAAGGACGGGAAGAACTGGTGAACAATGCCGAAATGTGCGCGGAAATGACCCGAGCCGGCGCCCTCGCGCTCGGCTTGAGACTTTATGCCACCTCACCGGCGGCCGCGCTTACCGCGATCTGCACTCCCGACGGCATCGACTCGGGCAGCATCGTAAAAGAGTTCCGCGAGTCGTTCGGCGCGGTGGTAGCCAACGGGCAAGGCGAGATGAAGGGCAAGCTCTTCCGCATCGCCCACATTGGCTACTACGACTACCTGGACACGATCGGCATTCTGGCGGCGCTCGAACACGTTCTCGCCAGAACCACCGATCGGACCGTGGAATACGGTACGGCGCTGCGGGCAGCTCAGCGGGTCTACGCCCGCTGCCTGTCTGACGAACGACAACCAGTTATATCGTGACAGGCGTCCCCGATGACCTGTTCAAATCTAGTTGATTGTAAAAGTCATGGCACTGGACGTTTCCGGCGAAGTGCCGCCACCGTATAGGCCGCCGGGCATGCCGGGGTTGGTCACTGTAACCGCTGCCGTGCCGGCAGTCGCAACATCCGCGTCTGGAATTGTGGCCATTAGCTGGTTTCCGCTCACAAAGACCGTGGTTAGTGCGGCGCCGTTCCAATTGACCTTCGCATTGCCGCTAAAACTGGTGCCGTTGACCGTAATCCCATTGTTTGTGCTGCCTGCCTGCGTACTATTAGGTACGAGTGCGGTAATGTTGGGCATGGTTCCGGCCGACGGGGGAGTGGTAGCGTGCGAGCCGTAGCCGCATGCCATGCCTAGTGTGAGAAGGCCGGCAAGAAGTATTGTTTTTGCGATATTCATAACTTTGATCTCCTACGGGTCCACAATCGCCCGACTGAGAGAGTGTAAGAGGGCGTCATAACAGGCGTGTCAGGGAGGAGTCATTTTTATGTCAAGGGTTTGTAAAGGCAACTTCCTTCTTAAAGGATCAATTCTCCCTTGAAAATCGTGATTGCAGAGAAAATCTCGGCCGCAGCCGTCGAGCAACTGAAAGAGCCGGGCTGGACTGTCCTTACCGCGGAACAAGTGGGGGGCAAGCTCCCGGAGCAGCTCGAATCCGCGGATGCTCTGATTGTGCGGTCTGCGGTGCAGGCAGACGCGGCTTTGATCGAACGCGCAAAAAAGCTACGCGTGATTGGCCGTGCCGGAGTTGGCGTCGACAACATCGACCTCGACGCGGCCACGCGCCAGGGCATCGCCGTGATGAACACGCCCGGCGCCAACGCGGTCGCCGTCGCCGAGCAGACGCTGGCCATGATGCTGGCCATGGCTCGCCATCTTTGCCGCGCGGATGCTCTCATGCACGCCGGCAAATGGGAGAAAAAATCCTTGCAGGGCACCGAACTGCGCGGCAAGACGCTGGGCATCGTCGGACTGGGCCGCGTCGGCCTGGAGGTGGCCCGGCGTGCACGGGCGTTCGATATGGCACTCATAGCGCATGATCCTTTTGTTTCGGTTGCGGTCGCGAAGGATCAGGGGATTGCCATCGTCGAACTCGATCGGCTGTACGCGACTTCGGATTACATCACCCTGCACGTTGGCCTGACACCGCAGACCGCGGGCATGATTAATCGGGCCTCGATCGCGAAGATGAAGAAGGGTGTCCGGCTGGTGAACTGTGCGCGCGGGGAGCTGGTAAACGAAGCGGACTTGATCGAGGCGTTAAAGCAGGGGCAAGTTTCCGCCGCGGCACTCGATGTCTTCAACGAAGAGCCGTTGAAGAAATCGCCGCTTCAGACGACGGAAAATGTCGTTCTAACTCCGCACATCGCCGGCTCAACACAGGAGGCTCAGGAAGCCGTGGGAGTACAGATCGCGCAGCAGGTCAGGGAATATCTGAAGCATGGAGTCATCCAGAATGCGGTCAATGTTCCGTCAGTCTCGGCCGAAGAGTATGGCGAGATGCAGCCCTACATCGTGCTGGCGGAGAGGATGGGGTCGTTTCTCGCGCAGGTTTCCGAAGGCACGCTGGAAGAGATCTCGCTGCGTTACAGCGGCCACATTGCCGAGTGGAAGACCGATCTGGTGCGCAACGGTGCGGTCAAGGGCATCCTGAACCAGGCGCTTGAGGAAAAGGCCAATCTGGTAAATGCAGCTGCCATCGCCGAGTCGCGCGGACTGCGGGTGTACGAAGCGCATAAGCCAAAAGCGTCGGCTGGAGGATCGGGCAGCGTCCTCTCTATCTATCTGAAGACTTCTGCCGAGGAGCACCGGGTAAAGGGCGCGGTCCTGCACGGCAGGGCGCCACGGCTGCTGCACGTGGATGGCATTGACGTCGAAGCGCCGCTCGAGCGCAACCTGATCTACGTGCGCAACCGCGACGTCCCCGGAGTCATCGGCAGAGTGGGCACGATCCTCGGCAAAGAGAAGATCAATATCGCCAACTTTTCCTTAGGTCGCCGCAGCGCCGAGCCGGGCTCAGATTCCCGCGAAGCGATCGCAGTCGTTCACGTCGACGGCCGCGTATCGGAGGATGTATTGAAGAAGCTGAAAAAGGTTCCGGCAGTGCAGCAGGCCAAAGCGGTCAGGTTGTTCTAGCAGTTGCGACAAGAGTCGGCTTTTGACCCAGTCGTCAAATTCGGTCGAGCTATCAGTCGCGTTCCTAGTTCAGTGAGACAGATCCATCCTGTAAGTTGATGCGCACAGTGTTGCCCCAGCGCGTTTTGTGGATCAGCAGTCGACAATCGGTCGAGAACTGGAAAGTTCCTCCGGCGAACCATTGCGGTGTTTCATCGGTTTCGACCTGCACGCCCGCGAGCTTATCTGCCGGCCAGATTTCTCTTAACGTGATGTCTCTGATGAAGACGCCATGATCCGGCCCCTCCCGCACCTTGTCACCGAGGTGATCCCGTCGCCGATAAATCCGCAGAGCAGAATCGGTAGCGTGTACATTCAGAACGATCAAAAATTCACCGTCATCGGTGATGAGTGACAGGGGGGCATCCCGGAACGGGGTGGCTGTTACTCGAATCGAGAACCGCGCTCCATTGCGCCCCGTTTGCCCAGTATGTCACCGGCGCGGACACACGATCTTTTGCATTGATAAAGTTCTCTTTGGGGAAGACCAGCAACGACACTCGCCGAGCTCGAAACGTGTCCTCCCTCTGCTCCGGTTCCCACTGAACATCAGTAATGACCAGGAAATTCCCGTTGTTCGAGCCCACGGCCTTTACGCAGGGAGAGAGAGCTCCGGCGAGGGCGGGTAGTGCACAGGCGAGAACCGGACCTGAGACCAGCACTTGGGCAATTTGTGTGCTTCGCATCGGAATCAGCCTCCTTGGGGACCAATGGTGCCTGCCGGCTTAACTACGAACTCGCCCCATCCCGCCGCAACTTCCGGCTTTCCGCCAGCAGCGCCATCGAGTGCATCAGGTTCTGCAAAGTAACGATCCCCACCAGCCGCTGATCTTCCACTACCGGAATGATGCTGAGATTGCGCGCAGTTAATTTGCGGAAAGCCGATGCCAGAGACTCCTGCCGCGCGGAGACCTCGAAAAGTTTGTTCATCACGGCCTGCACGTAGCCGTTGCCTTCCAGTCGCAGCGCCTCCAGAATGCGCTGCTTTGAAATCACTCCCACCATGTCGCTGCCCCGGACCACGGGAAAATCGTCCTGCAACGAGTGCACGGCCTTATCCAGCGCATCTTCCAGAGTATCGGCGGGCGAAAGCGTGGCAAAATCGGTGAGCATGACTTCTTCCAGGCGGACATTGTCCAGCACCGACTGGAACATGACCGCCCGCTCTTCGAGCTGCGCCGCGGAAAAGACAATCACGCCGACCATCGTGATCCACGTATCGCTGAACAGCCCCGCGATCATGAGAAGCATTCCCAGAGCGTTGCTGATCGAGACGGCGCGCCGTGTGGCTGTGGCAGCATCGCCGCCGCGAGCGAAAAAAGCCCGCAGAATGCGGCCGCCGTCCAGCGGATAAGCGGGCAGAAGATTCAAGCCCGCCAGGTACAGGTTGGCCCACACCAGGCTTCGGGGAAGGTTGCCCGATTGCAGGAAGGGCCACTTCCACAAATCGATTGCCGGCGCCACCGCGAGCACGATAGCAGCCGTCACCGCCGCCAGCAGCAGATTCACCAGCGGTCCCACCAGCGCCAGGCGAACCTCGCGCTGGAAGGCTGCCGCAGCCGATTCCGGCTTTACCGCGCGCGATTCGTCAAACAACGTGACGCCGCTCAATGGCAGCAGGATTACCGCCTTCGCCACCATTCCCGTGCGCCGCGCTACAAGCATGTGTGCGGCTTCATGGGCGGCGACGCAGCCGAGAAGAATTCCCACCAGCGCTAGGTCGCGCCCCCCGTTGGCCGAGCCATGGACGGTGTATTCCGTCCAGAAAACAAACATCGGCAGAATCAGGAACGTGAGATGAACCCGGACCTCCACTCCAAACAGGCGCCCGATCAGGATGGACCAGCTTCTCATGGAGTGAGTGCCACTACAGTTATTCTACATGGACGGATATAGTGATTCGGGCACTCGGAAGTGCAGGTCATAACGTCACACAGCGTCATGCGAGTCATCGCCGGCAAATACCGCAGCCGTCCTCTCCGCTCCACCCGCGGCATGGATATCCGTCCCACTTCCGACCGCCTGCGCGAGACGCTGTTCAACGTCCTGACCGCGGGCAATCCCAACTCACTCGAGGGCAGCGTGTGGTTCGATCTTTTTGCGGGCACGGGTGCGGTTGGAATCGAGGCTCTCAGCCGCGGAGCGAAGCAAGTCTATTTTGTGGAAACTTCGCCTCGCGCCGTGGAATTGATCCAGCAAAACCTGGAGAGCCTCGGAATCGTGGATGGCTTCAAGATCCTGCGCGACGATCTATCTGGAATCCTCTGGCGCATGGAACGGGAGCACGTGGCCGCTGACGTGGTCTTCCTCGATCCGCCCTACCAGATGCAGAACATGTACGGAGAAACCCTGCGCTCCCTGGCCGATTCCGGGCTGGTTTGGGCGATGTCGATCGTGATTGCCGAACACGAGAAAAAATTCGATCCCGGCGCTGAATTGCGCGCACTGCGAAGATTCCGCAAGCTCACCCAGGGCAGTTCAGCACTAAGTTTTTATCGGATTGGCGGAAGCCCTGAGTTAACCTGACTTTGTATTAGACCGGATTTAGGATTGACGAGCTGATATGAGGAAACGGGAGCACAACGACACCCGAATCTACATGATAAAGTCGCTGGCCCGCCGCGCGATGGGGTGCTGCATTTCGGCGGGGTCGTTTTTCACCATATTCAGGCCATAGACGCAGCGCTCGAAATCACGCGAGAGATGGGCGAACAGGGGCGCAACCTTGGCGTATTCGAAGTCTTCAAACTTCGACACGATATAGTAACTTTCTTTGCCGGCCTTCATCCATTCCACGAAATTCTCCACCCGCTGGCGGCGCAGTCGCAGGTGATTGATACTCTCGGGAAACATTCCCGCAAAGAATAATGTGTAGTCTCCGATATGCTTGCGCACCTGGCGCTCCCGGTCGAACGAGGGCGCGGGACCGTAAACCGGATCGGACTCGATCAGCATTTCTCCCACATCGGTCAGCGGACGGTCACCGGCTCCGTGAATCTTGAACAACTGATCGGCTTCGCAGAACTCTGTCAGCAGGTGTGCAACATACGCGATCAGTTGCGGATCGCGAATGCCGATCTCGGTGGCATAGTGCCTTCCCACGAGTTCCTGAAAAAGCTGCTGCAGTGGATGCGACTCCGGAATCATGTTATTTCCACCGGCTCCTTGACTTCTAAACCCCGCGCTGGGCGCGGAGTTTGCTTTCCATGCGTCACTTGATATCCCAGTTCGCCCGCCAATGCAAGTAACTTCTGTGATCTCGCAAGCGAAATCTTCCGGGAGATTAGAGGAAAGCTTGGCAAACAAGGTTTCCTGTCCGAAAGTGCTGGCAGTCGTGACCGGCGGCTGCTAATCAGCGCTCGAAAGAATGCAGATTCTTGCTGAAACTGATAGGAATTTTCACTTGTGTTCCTCGAAGTCCAGTTGAGACGCCCGTGAGTTTCCGCTCCACCACACTCCGCAAAAACGGCCTGTAGAATCTATGCGACTAGAAAGGATCTCGGATGGAACGGCAGAACATCTCAAGCGGCACGTCCTGGGAGCCCATCGTGGGTTACTCGCGCGCAGTAAAGATTGGCCCTTACGTGCATGTGTCGGGAACCACGGCGACCGGCCCTGACGGAAAAATCATCGGCGTGGGCGACGTCTATGCACAAGCGGTGCAAACTCTGAAGAACATAGATTCGGCGCTAAAGAAAGCGGGGGCCAGCCTGAAAGATGTCGTACGCACCCGCATTTATGTCACAAACATTGCGGAATGGGAGAAGATCGGCAAGGCGCATGGCGAGGTCTTCCGCGATATTCGTCCCGCAACTTCCATGGTCCAGGTGAGCGCGCTGATCTCGCCTGAAATTCTGGTGGAGATCGAGGCCGACGCCGTATTGCTGGAGTGAATCCTCCAGTCTTCCGCGCGCCCGCCTGACGTGATCACATGTTCGTAGGCAACAAGGTATAGAATCCTTCCCGCCAAATGGTTGCTGGAATCGGTGCAATACTACGCCGACATTTTCCTGAAATTCCTTAGGAGAATAATGTGAAGAACGTCTCTTGGATCTTGTTTCTCGCCTTTTGCCTAAGTGCCGCTGCTCAGGAATCCAGTCTCCCGAGTCCGCAACCGGTCACCGCGATTCGCGCCGGGGTACTGATCGATGGCAAGTCCGATGCGCCGCGCCGCAATCAGGTAATCATCGTTCGCGGCAACTGGATCGAAAGCGTTTCCGATTCCGCCAGCGCGAAGATTCCCGCCGGCGCGACCGTCATCGATCTGTCCCAGGCAACAGTCCTGCCCGGCCTGATTGACGCGCACACCCACATCTTCCTACAGGGAGAAGACCCGGCCGAAGGCGGATACGACGCCAACATTCTCTTTGAACCGCTGGCTCTGCGGGCAGCGCGGGCCACGGTTTCGGTAGGGCGTGCGCTGGAGCAAGGCTTCACCACGTTGCGCGATGTCGAAACCGAAGGTGCCGGCTATGGCGACATCGGCATCAAAGCGGCGATCGAAAAAGGCTACATTCCCGGCCCGCGCCTGTTCGTGGCGACGCGCGCGATCTCGACTACTGGCGGCTACATGCTCGAGGGCTACGCCCCGGAACTCGACATGCCGAAAGGTGCGCAGATCGTCGACGGCCCGGTTGAAGCCAGAAAAGCCGCGCGCCAGCAGCTCGACCACGGCGCCGACTGGATCAAGGTCTATATGACGCACCGTTCCTGGGTCGGCAGCAATGGCGAACTGGTCTCGCAGCCCACGCTAACAGTCGAGGAACTGCGCGCTATCGTCGATGAAACGCATGGCTGGGGCAAGAAAGTCGCCTGCCACGCTTACGGCGGAATCGGCCTGCGCCGCGCCCTCGATGGCGGCTGCGATTCCATTGAGCATGGCCTCGATCTCGACGATGCCGCAATCGCGCAAATGCTCAAGCAAGGCACCTGGTACGTGCCCACGATCAGCGCCTACTACCACGACTGGGCTCCCGCCGGCACGCCCGCCGGAGAGCGCGACCGCCTGCGGGTTCAGTTGCACGAGCCGTCGTTCAGGAAAGCCCTGAAGGCCGGAGTCAAGATCGCCTTCGGCACTGACATGGGCGGAATCCCGTGGTCCGAACCGATCGCCCAGGAGTTTCCCCGCATGGTTGATCTGGGCATGTCGCCCATGGACGCGATCCGCAGCGCCACCTCGCGCGCCGCAACCATGCTCGACATGGAAGGCAAACTCGGCGTCGTCGCACCCGGCGCATTCGCCGACATCATTGCCGTCCACGGCGACCCTCTGCGCAACATCAAACTGCTGGAAGAGATGCAATTCGTGATGAAGGACGGCAAGGTTTTCAAGAACGAAGCGAAGTGACGCGATGGCCTGAAACAATGGAACGCGGTCCAACAAAGCGCGCGGATGCCGTGGGCATAGAGACTCATGAGCCGCGAAGCGGCGTGAGAATGCAGCCCACGGCGTAAGCCGTGGGTAGAAAGTGGACTGAGAACAAGCCCCGAAGGGGCGAAAGAGAAGCTACTTCCCCTCAATTCACTTGACATCCGCTTCCCGGCGAGCATAATTCCTGAATCCCGTATTCTGATTCAGACTGGGACCCGGCTCGGGAAGTTGCTGTCGGGAGCCGGAAGGAGGTGTTTATGAGCCTGTTAGAACTTTGTGACCGCGAAATCGCCGCCGTTCCGCTCGACGCCACCGTCGCCGATGCCATCAACAAGATGCTCGATCACCACGTGGGGGCCGTCGCTGTCGTCGACAGCGACTACCGGGTTGCCGGAATCTTCACCGAGAGGGACGTTCTCCGCAAAATGTCGCTCAGCCGTACGGATCCACAAACCACCCTGGTCCGCGACTTTATGACGACGCCGGTGGAGATGGCTACTCGTACAACCGGCGCGGGAGTGGCCCTGACCACCATGCTGGAGCGCCATTTCCGCCATCTGCCCGTCGCCGATGATAATGGCAAGCTGCTCGGGATTCTCTCCATTCGCAACTTACTGGAGTGGCGCGTTGATGATCTCAGCCGTGAACTGGAATCGCTCGAACAATACGTCTCCAATGATGGGCCGGGCGGCTAACACTTTCCGTGGCGCAAGAGCGAGAGGCATGACGGAAGAGCAGGTCTTCCAGGCCTGCATAATGCAGGCGTCGGAATCGACCAGCTTGAGTGTCTGCGCAAGAACTAGAATTTCGGTAACTCGGTGCAGTAAAAGCTCGGGCTCTTAGCCGCAAAGCGGCGCAAGAATCCAGCCCACGGCGAAAGCCGTGGGTAAAAGCGGTAGAGGAGCGAGCCCCAGCGGGGCGAAAGAGTAGTACTCGCGCACACTCTCCCCCAAAGTGCCTAAGCGGACTTTTTCAATATCCTGTAAAGCGGTGAGATCGCCGATTCCCAAATCCCATGCTCGCCACCCATTCCACCCTGTCCAGGACAATCGCTGGTGTGCGCATTGCCGCCTCCGTCTTCTTTCTGCTGTTTGGCGAATACAAACTCGCCGGTCCTGGCTTTGCCCACGGCGGCTTCCAGACCTATCTCCAGAGCTACATCTCCAATAGCGCGGTGAGTTTTTACCGACCGGTACTCTCCGGTCTGGTCCTGCCGCACGCCGTCTTCTTCGGCTACGTCGTGAGCGCGGTCGAGACTGCGGTTGGCTTGTGTTTGCTTCTCGGTCTTTGGGTGCGCCCCGCTTGCGTTGTCGGCATCCTGCACCTGCTGAACCTGACCCTCGCCACGTGGTGGGAGCCGGGTCATAATGCGCCCGTGTGGCGCTACTTTGGCGCTGAGCTCGACCATCTACCCTTGTTGATGCTGTTGGTAGTCTTATACGCTGCTGACGCAGGGCGCGTGTGGGGCCTCGACGGACGGACGCCTGCATAATGTGATCTGAAGCCGTGGATGATCGCCACCGCAAAATTAAGGCCCCAAAGCTGGGGATCCTTTCACAAACAACATTCCTTCGTGCTCGGCGTTAGGACAATGGCGGTTTTTCCCGTCGGCGAGCCTCCAAAAAAAGCGACAATTGCTCTAACCAGCCCGGTAGGCCTCTTGGCCTTCGTCCATGGCATCCGCGAGAGTTTCTTTCCCTCGGTTGGTCAGATTCTTGACCCGAGCATGAACCTTCTTACCGGTGGAAGCGACCTCGTCCAGTCCGTCCTTGAGTTTGCCGGCGAGTAATTCCTGCGTCTCTTTTCCCGACTGTGGCGCGAGCATCAAAGCCGCCACCGCACCAACACTTAATCCAGCCAAAAATACCAATCCTATTTTCATCTTCAAACCTCCCTAATTTAAAAGTGCAATCCCATCTGACCCTTAACCAAAGCTTTCCTGCGGCGCATTCCCACGTGCCCGGTAATCTTGAGGCGACTCGAAGCCGACGCTACTCGAGACCAAGAATCGCCGGCGGGCAATTGCCGCCCGCCAGCGACCCAACAAGGGAATGTCACTTCCTCCTAGGCAACGTCGCGAGTATCAGCCTTAGTGCCCTTCTCCGCGCTGGCCTCTCCCGTGGAAGAGATATCCTGGGCGCCGGTGCGCTCCAGAATTTCCTTCGCCCGCTTGGTCCACTCAGAGTTGTCAGAGTGAACGGAGAGCAGAATTCCGCCATCTTTAACCCGGCCTTCATAGCGCTTGGCTTCGTACTCCGGGATTCCCATGCCGATTAGAGCTCCCGTGATTCCACCCACTGCTCCGCCCACTCCGGCGCCTGCCAGGGCTGCCATAATTGGTCCGGCAGCAATGAATGGCCCCAGACCCGGAATGGCAAGGGCGCCGATGCCCACCAACCAACCCAATCCTCCGCCCAGCAATGCGCCTGTTCCGGCCCCGGTGGTGGCGCCTTCCGGTGCTTTGGTGTTTTTCTCGTGAGCAAAATCCTTGGTGCCGACGTTCTCAGGAAAAAGTACTGAGATGTCGGTGTTCCGAAACTCCGCCGCCTTCAATGCATCTACCGCGCTCTCTACTCCTCTGCGATTCGGATAAATGCCAAATACTGCTGTGTTCTTACCTGCCATTGTGATTCTCCTTTTTTATTGATTCCGGAAATCTTGTTAGGGTTTGATGTTCAATTCGCTGGTTACCTTGTTTTCACCGGCGACTTCAGTA
>JBAVAV010000485.1:0-2299 GCA_049585895.1 Candidatus Sulfotelmatobacter sp.
CTCAGGCACGCTCTCATACGCATAGCCTGTGAGGACCGCTTTAATTTTGCAGCCCATGGGTTTTACGCTTACGCTCAGGCGAGCCCATCCGAAGTGGGTTTTTCCCTCGACAAGAAACCGCAGAGCCAGATGGCGGTCTTTGACATTGTTCCAAGGTCCCCGCATATAAGTAGATCCGTTGCGTGAATTGCACGCATTCAGGAATACGCTGGAGGGCTTCCAGGGTTCTCCCAGCCCTACTCTCCGGCCCGGCGGCAAGGCCGCGGCATAGTAAGAGACTCCACTGATCAAAAACGCATTTCCCGCCTGGAAACTGGCGCTGGCGCTAATAAAACCACCGTGCCCGCTGCTTCCCCGAATATTGGTAATCGTGAAGTCGATAATGCCGTCGTGGTTGAGGTCAAGCCTGAACGCTGTCTCTGGATTCAGCACTTCGTTGGCAGGTGTGTAGACAATCTTCGCTTGACTGGGTTGGGCGAGAGCCAGGATCCCAACTCCAGCCGCGGTCGCAGCCGACGTGTACCCTAGTAACTTGTCCTGGAGCCCGCGGCTTAAGGGCGCTGGAATCGGTTTCGGTGGACGCATGTCTACTCCTCGATGGAGGGCCAGTATCTGACGGAATCGATCCTCAGTCAAGGAGGGAAGAGCTACTCGAGAGTTGGCGCGGATGACTCCGTTCCCACTCAGATTATTTGGCGGTTTCAGAAACAACGCTCACAGAGTGTGGTAAGATTTCCTTGTTTCCTTGAATCAGGTTATTATGCTGGCTAAGAAGACGGTAAAAAACCAAATCACGCTCCCCAAGGCGGTGGTCACCCGGTTCACGGGGGTGGACTACTTCGACGTGAGCACGGATGGGGAGTGCATCATCCTGCGGCCGCTGCAAAGGAGCCGAGCGGACGAAGTCCGGGCCCGGCTGGTCGAACTCGGGATTGACGAGCAGGACGTCCCATCCGCTGTTTCGTGGGCGCGCGAAAAGACGTGAGCCGGCGCGTGGTCTTTGACACGACGACCGTTGTGTCGGCGCTTTTATTTCCGAATGGCCGCTTGGCGTGGTTACGCCGGCATTGGCGCGAAAGCGGTTGCGTGCCCTTGATTTCTCGCGCAACCGCCGCGGAACTCGCCCGCGTTCTTCGTTACCCAAAATTTGATCTCTCCACCGACGACTGCCAAGAGCTGTTGGCCGATTATCTCCCTTACTGTGAGGTGATTGAGCATGTGAAGAAATGCGCAGTGCTGTGCCGGGATGCAAGCGATCAGGCGTTTCTGGACCTGGCCCAAAGCGGCAAAGCCGATCTGCTGGTGAGCGGCGATCAGGACCTGCTGATGCTGGCTGGGCAAACAGCGTTTCTAGTTGAAACTCCCGAAGCGTATCGCCGCCGCAGAATATCCGAGGTGCGGTAGACCTGCCGGCTTTCGCGAGAACATCGTATCCCGCGGGCGGGGGCGAGGACGCCCCCGCGACAGGCGCCGGGACGGCGGCGCTACGTAATTGTCGCTATCCCGCTTTCAGAAACAATGCCGCCAGCGGTGGCAAAGTCAACTTCAGCGAATACGGCCGGCCGTGCGCAGGTTCGGCCTCGGCGTGAACTCCGCCCAGATTGCCCATGCCGCTGCCGCCGTACTGCGGGGCGTCGCTGTTTAATAACTCGCGCCAGTAGCCGCCATCGGGCACGCCCACGCGGTAGCCCAGCCGGGGAACGGGCGTGAAGTTGCAAACTGCCAGAATCGTATCCTTCGCGACTTCGCTCTTGCGCAGCAGAGAAACCGTGCTGGTGGTATTGTCGTTGCAGTCCACCCACTCGAAGCCGGCAGGATTGGCGTCCAGTAAATGCATGGCAGGCTCACCGCGGTAAAGGCGGTTTAGCTGCGCCACCCACTCCTGCAAGCCGTGGTGGTTCCGATACTGCAGCACGTGCCACTCCAGGCTGCTGTCGTGTGCCCATTCGCGCACCTGGCCGAACTCGTCGCCCATGAACATCAACTTCTTTCCCGACTGGGCGTACATGTAGGCAAATAGCAGTCGCAGGTTGGCGAAGCGCTGCCACTCGTCGCCCGCCATCTTGGTGATCAGCGACCCCTTTCCGTGCACCACTTCGTCGTGAGAAAGCGGCAGCACGAAGTTTTCCTGGAACGAATAGAGCATGCGGAAAGTCAGCTTACTGTGATGGAACCTGCGGTGGATGGGATCGTGCTTAAAATACTCCAGCGTGTCGTGCATCCATCCCATATCCCACTTCATGCCAAAGCCCAGTCCGCCGAGATAAACGGGCTTTGAAACCATAGGCCATGACGTAGA
>JBAVAV010000486.1:0-1744 GCA_049585895.1 Candidatus Sulfotelmatobacter sp.
AGTTAAAGGCGCGGCTGTCTGATGCGAAAGTCCCAGACCGGGTCAGCTTGTGCATTCAGATTTCGGAGCTGCAACTCGGCTACGCGAACAGGCTTTACAGCGCGGGCGATAGCGAAGAAGCACAGGCGGCCCTGGCCGACGTCGTCGCCTTCGCGGGACTGGCCCGGGATTATTCCATTCAGTCGCATAAACACGAGAAACAAAGTGAAATCGCTGTCCGCAAAATGATTCGCAAGCTTACAGATCTAAAGCATATGGTCCCATTCGCCGATCAGAAGACGGTCCAGGATGCCGCCGACCAGCTGGAAAAGATTCGCGATGACTTGCTGACGGCCATGTTCCCCAAAGGTGACAAGAGATGATCGCTTCCGCGCTTCGCAATCTTACGGTTGTAGGCGTGCTGTTCGCCCTGTGTGCTGCGGCGCCGGCGCAACGCCACCGCGATCCGCTGACCCAGGCTGAGATCGATGAGATTCGCGACGCCAGCTGGGAACCGCAGCAGCGTCTGACTCTGTATGTAAAGTTTGCCCGCGCCCGCCTGGTGGCTCTGGAACAGATGCGCAACGACCCTAAGACCAAGGATCGTCCGCAGCAGACCCATGACCTGATGGATTTTTTTCTGCTGATCTATGACGAGCTCAACGACAATATCGACACGTACGTCGATCGCAAAGATGACATTCGCAAGCCCCTGAAGGTTGTCATTGATGCCGATACCGAGTTTCAGGCCAAACTGCGCGCCCTCAAAGAAGCTGCCGGAATTTCCGCAGAAGAAAGCAACAGATATGAGTTCGTTTTGAGCAATGCTATTGATACCGTCGACAGCTCGGCGGACGATCATCGCAAACTCCTGGCAGATCAGGAAGAAGCGGCGAAGCACAAGAAGTTGAACTCGACTAGCAAGTACGGCGCGAGGACGGAGAAGAATTGAGTATTCTGGTTTAGTCGGATGGTTCCGTCAGCCGGTTGGGTTAGCTGGCTTAATCCAGATCCGTGCTACTCTACGCTCACTGTGCGCGAGGGCCTGCTCGACATCTTTCAAAATGCATTCCGGAAGCTACGCCCGGCTTCGCCTCTGCCTGAGCTGGAGATCGAGTTTTTCGCTTTCGCCAACGTCAACAATACGATCCGCCTGCGCAATGGCAAACTTCTGGTCCGGCTCTCGGATCTGCTCGAAGGCGCGCCGGAGACGGTTTTGCGCGCCATTGCCCATATCCTGCTGGCGAAAATGTATCGCCAGCAGATCGACCGCGGCCCCGCGGCCTGTTACCGCAAGTACGTCGCCAGCCATGAGATTGTGCGGAAAGCGCACCTGGTTCGGCAGATGCGCGGCCGCAAACGTCTGCGTTCGCCACAAGGCCTCTTCTACGATCTTGAGGATATCTTCGAAGACCTGAACATACGTTTTTTTCATTGCCTTCTGGCTCGTCCGCGGATGAGCTGGAGCCAGCTTCGGACGCGCCGTATTCTCGGCCACTACGATCCGGCGCACAATGCCATCATTATCAGCCGCATCTTTGATCACTTCGCTGTTCCGCGCTACGCCGTGGAGTACATCGTTTACCACGAGATGCTTCACCTTAGACATCCGGTAAAGTTGCGAGGCAGCCGGCGCTGCGTGCATTCGGCGGAATTCCAGGCGGAAGAGAAACAGTTTCCTCAGTTGGCCGAAGCGGATGCATTCCTGAAGCGGTTGTGAGGGTAATGTGATTACGTCGGTTGATGTGATCATACCCGTTCAGTG
>JBAVAV010000487.1:0-1633 GCA_049585895.1 Candidatus Sulfotelmatobacter sp.
TGCTGGTCCAGAACGAAAAGGAAAAGCTGGTGATTTCGATTGATTCCATCCAGCGCTCGCTGGCAATCGAAATTCAAGGGTATGAGCTGGAATTGGTCTGACGGTGTCGTCTCCATTCTTAAATCCAAGTCGACCGGGGCCGGAAGGTCACGATTGGGCTGCGCGCCTGATTCCCGGGGCGGCGTGTGCCCTGCCCAAAGCTGCGAAGAAGCCGCCGCGCGGCGTGGGGGAGCGCGCGGAATGGCGAATCCAACATGCGAATCCGCAGGCTCGTCGCGCGAGCACAGTGACAGGTTCGGCGGGTCTTCTGGCACCCCTGTTGCCGAGAGCACTGGAGGGCCGTCGAGGCGAGCGCTGGCTGCGAGCGGCGCTCGTGGACATCCTGCTGCTGACACTGAATTGGGCGTTGGTCGCGGCAGGGCTAAGCGTGGCGTTTCCCCATGCCTTCCAGAGTTCAGGTCTGTCGGGGACCGGGCTGATCACCGCTGGCCTTGCCGGTTTCGGATTCTTACATGGGACGCTGATTGCGCTGTTCACCTGCGCGCAGAGACCGCGCAACCAAGCCGAGCGCTGGGGCGCACAAGCGCGAGTTCTGGGCAAGGCGGTGTTTTGGGCGTCGGCGGTACTGAGCGCGGCGGTTGGCCTGCAGGGATTTTCCGTCTTCGCCATTATCGCGGTGTGGAGCGCCGGCATTTTGCAGGTAGGTGCGCTGCTGGCTTGGAGATGGTACGAGCGGGAGCGGCATGGGCGCGGCTCAGCTACTCGCGACAGGCGCAATGTGCTGATCGTAGGGGCAGGCGAGCTTGGCCGCAGAGTCTCCCATTACCTGGAAAAGCATCCGGAGATGGACCGCACCGTCTGTGGATTTCTCGACGATTGGAAGCCACCAGGAAATGGCGTGATCGGGCGTATCAGCGACCTGGCGAAGCTGGCACGAACCGGCTTCGTGGATGAGCTAATCCTCGCGGGACCGCACGACCGGGAATGCGCACTCCGCGTGCTTCGCGAAGCCCAGCAATTGCGCCTGGACGTGAAGATGGCGCCGGATCTCTTTGGCTGTGAGCCGGCATGCGAAATCGAGCGGATCGGGGGCGTGCTGCTGGTATCACTCCACGAGGAGCATCCGCCGTTTTCGGGCTTGCTGATGAAACGCGTGGTCGACGTGGCAGGAGCAACGGCTGCCCTCGCGTTATTCGCGCCGGCTTTGGCGCTGATTGCGCTTCTCATCAAAGGGAGTTCGCCGGGCCCGGTTTTCTACGCCGCTCTGCGGGCCGGACGCAAGGGCAGGCCATTTCGCTGCTACAAGTTCCGCACCATGGTGAAGGACGCCGATGATCTGAAGGGCAAACTTCGCGAACGAAACCAAAGGCGCGGCGCATTCTTCAAGATTAAGGATGATCCGCGAATCACGCGCGCCGGGCGTTTTCTGCGCCGCTACAGCCTGGACGAACTCCCCCAGCTTTGGAATGTCTTGAGAGGGGAGATGAGTTTAGTGGGACCGCGGCCGCACACGCTGGACGATTTCTCGGCCTACGCGATCGAGCATCTCTCCCGACTGGATGTGACGCCCGGGATCACCGGCCTGTGGCAGGTAACAGCGAGGCGGGATCCGTCATTTCAAACCGGGGTAGAC
>JBAVAV010000488.1:0-2160 GCA_049585895.1 Candidatus Sulfotelmatobacter sp.
GGCCTCCTCAATGATGCTCGCATTGAAACCAACGCCCTCACTCAAATCAGTGAACTCGGCAACTTGCTGCAAGCCTGCTCCTCCCGCGACGAGGCCTTCCGCGTGATCACTGAACGACTAGCGCGCCTCTTCTCCGGAACCTCCGGCGCAATCTCGGTTCTAAACGCCTCCAAAGAGAGAGCCGAGTCGGCGGCCCAGTGGGGCATACGGCTCCCTTTCAATCAAACTTTCGCAGCTGACGAATGTTGGTCCCTTCGCCGTGGATGCACGCATGCCCTTCCAGCAGGAAACTCTTCGTTGCGGTGTACCCACCTCGATGCTGCGGGTTCCCCGGTCTGTACCCCCCTAATTACGAATGGCGAGGCCATCGGAGTCCTCTCGCTTCAGAATGATGACGAGCGCTCCGATGCCTCAACCGACTCCGATGGCCTGGCTCGTCGCAAGCAGTTGGCTGCCGCCGTCGCCGAGCATATCGCTCTAGCGATTTCCAACCTCAACCTGCGCGAGGCCCTCCGTCTGCAGGCCATCCACGACCCCCTCACTGGCCTCTACAACCGCCGCTACATGCAGGAATTCCTCGAACGCGAAATCCTTCGTGCCCGTCGCAAGCGGCGGCCGCTCGCCTTGATGATGCTCGATGTTGATAATTTCAAGCGCTACAACGACACCTTCGGACACCCCGCCGGCGACGAAGCTCTCCGTTTTGTCGCAGATACCCTGCTTCGGGCGGTTCGCGCCGACGACTTGGCCTGCCGATACGGAGGAGAGGAATTCTCTGTCATCCTGCCTGAATGCTCCCTGCATCAGGCCACCGTCCGCGCCGAGGAAATCCGCGCCCAGCTCAAGGCGTTGCACATGGAGCGGGCTAGCGAAATCCCGGGTGTGGTGACGGTTTCGATCGGCGTAGCCGCTTTCGAGGAAACCACAGACCAGGGTAATCTCCTAGTCAAGTTCGCCGACGATGCGCTCTACCAAGCCAAGCGCGCTGGTCGCGACCGCGTTGTCGTTGCCGGCTCTGCGACCGTTGCCGCACAACTCGCGGCAACACCAGCACGGCAATCGTAGCGCCACTCTCGCTGCCGTGACGTCGCTGGAGGAATCTTCAACGCGTTCTAGCGGTCGAATCGAATCGAGCCGCTGATCGGCGTGCGGAATGGCCTGAGAAGCAGCACAAACAGGCAACAGGGTAAAGAGCGACGGTGTCCCGAAACTGTCGAAAGGCTTCAGACGCCGTACAATTGGCGGAATCCGTGCGCGCTGTCCGCTTTTTGCCCGTGAACGAGGAGCAAAACCAAACAAGACGGAACTACGGGAGAGGCTGGTTTTCTATTGTTCTGTTCCACATCTCTGCCTCTCCATATTTCGAATCCGATAGATTCTCTAAATCTTTATGCCCACACGATGCGAATTTCTAACGCAGGGAAGATGCTCAACTCGAACAGGGTTACCTGGATCGTTTCCGTGCAGCCGTAGCTATTCGGCTAAGAGGTAGGGCGCTAGCCTGTTCGATTTAGCGAAGGAATCTGGTTCTACGGCCACCGACTTCACGCTGATTGAATTCTGTCGGCCGATTCCATGCAACTGATGAGGCGGTCAGTCAGTTCGTTCGATTCCTTTCAGATTTGGTAGATGTGGTCATTCGCATCCCAGCGATTAGGCATCGAGGCCGTCCCAGACCTACGGCAGTTGGTCGGGCAGGGTTGTATACGCTGCGAATTCAACCTGTTTGCACTCGTCAGCGTCATTGTGATAGGCGTTATTGGGCTGGGGCACCGTATCATCATACCGCCGTTCGCCAGTCGTAGGATGGACATATCGCGTAAGTGCCACAAGCTCGCGGATCAGGCGCACGTGCTTGTGGATCATAGAGTCTCGGCCTCGGGTCGGGTCTTGGTCTAAGAGGATGTCGATAAGTTGAAGGGAATGGTTGATGGAGGTCTTGATCTGGATTTCAAAGAGTTCATGTGCCACGGTAGGCCGCCTACCTTTCTTTGGGAATGCGCACTACGGCACAACCCTACACTCAAGGCTTTCCGACTGACAGTACAGTTTTGTACAGGACACGCCCCACTGTCCGAAAATGGACAGCGCAAACACTGCACTGTGTGATACACCGAGCCATATGATTGACACCGCGCAGCCCACGCCATGGCTGCACGC
>JBAVAV010000489.1:0-1978 GCA_049585895.1 Candidatus Sulfotelmatobacter sp.
TCTGGAGTTCGTGGATAGTAGGGGCATGACTATCTCCTCCGCGCAATGGCCGGCGAAGTTTGGCTATCCCGAGCCAGCATTTGCCAGTTTTGCCGGGCCGGCACAATCGCAGGCGTACCTGAAGCAGGAGGACTTGCAGGATGGCACGGAGTTGGGATTGTTCGCCGTGCGGCGGACGCCGGCGGGCGAGCACACGATTTACACGATTGGGGGACGCCGTCTGGATCGGAGTTTTCTATCCGAACTGGACTTGCCAGCCGGGACGCGCGTCTTGCTTTATCAGAATCGCGGCGATCATTTTTCCGCCAGCCTCCTTGTTGGCCCCGCTTCTGCTGCGATAGAGAATCGGCGTGCTGAAAATCTGGAACCGTTGATCGACACGGTGCGGCAGAATAAGCAGGAGACAACTGCCGTGGTGCAGTGGTCGGGAGACGCGGCCGACGATGAGGTTTTTCATGCTCTTCCCCTCGAAGGTACGGGTGTGGGCAAGGAGCGAGCACTGCTGGGAATTCTTCTGGTGGGCAACTCGCGTCGGCCCTATGTCGAGTTGCAGAGGCACATCCGGTCGGCCGCGTTGTTTGTGGGCGGCGGCGGGATCGTGCTGGCGATCCTGCTGAGCAGTTGGGCGGCGGCACGGGTGACGCGCCCGGTGGAACAACTGGCGCGCGCGGCGCAACAGGTAGCGGATGGAAACTGGAGCACGCGCGTAGACGTTGCCGGCGGCGACGAACTCGGGCAACTGGCTGACTCTTTCAACCGCATGACGACGGAATTGCTCACCCAGCGCGAGCGCCTGCTGCAAGCGGAGCGTGTGGCCGCGTGGCGCGAACTGGCGCGGCGGCTGGCGCACGAATTGAAGAACCCGCTGTTTCCCCTACAACTGACGATGGAGAATCTGGCGCGGGCGCAGCAGCAGAGTCCGGAACAGTTTGATGAAATATTCCGGGAAAGCTCGCGAACGCTGCTGGCGGAACTCTCAAATCTGAAGGCAATCATCGGGCGCTTCAGCGAGTTCTCGCAGATGCCGCGGCCACGGTTACAGCCGGTGCAGGTGAATGAGGTGATCGAGGGCGTGGTGCAACTTTTGCAGGCGCAGTTTCACGCGCCGGGACGGCCTGAGTTTCGCTGCGATGTGCAGCTCGATGCGCGCCTGACGCGAATTGCCGCGGACGCGGAGCTGTTGCATCGTGCCATCTCAAATCTGTTGCTCAACGCGATGGATGCCATGCCACGGGGCGGCGTGATCACATTGCGCACAGGCAACGAAACCGAAGGGGTGCGGATCGAGGTCGCCGATACGGGAGCGGGCTTAACTCAAGAAGAATGTGAGCGGATATTCACTCCTTATTATACGAGCAAAGAACATGGGACCGGGCTGGGGCTGGCGATCGTACAGTCGGTGGTGAGCGACCATAAGGGGAGAATCAGCGTGCAGAGCGAACCCGGCAGGGGAAGCACATTTGTGATCGAACTGCCGGAGAATCCGGATACACTGCAAGGCGCGAACACGGGAAAGGCTTGAGCGATTCAATTGCCGCCAAAAGCACATTTGCTGATCGTGGACGATGAGGCCAACACGCTGGCTTCATTGTCGCGCGCATTTCGTCTGGCAGGTCACCAGGCCACTGTGGTTGACAACGCAGGCAAGGCTTTGCAGCTGGCGAAGGAACAAACGTTTGATCTTATCCTCTCGGACGTAGTGATGCCGGGCAAAGATGGCCTGACGTTTCTTGAAGAATTGAAAACGCAAGGAGTGACGGCGCCGGTGGTGATGATGTCAGGCCAGGCACACATTGATGTGGCGGTGCGGGCCACCAAGCTGGGGGCGCTGGATTTTCTGGAGAAGCCCGTCTCTACCGAGAAGTTGCTGCTTACCGTGGAAAATGCGTTGAAACTGCAGCGCTTGGAGAATGAAAACCGGCAACTGCGGCAGCGGCTCGGGAGACATGAAATCGTGTGGCAGGGCGAGGCCATGCGG